>NZ_JAYGHW010000016.1:0-39846 GCF_034932185.1 Spirulina sp. CCNP1310
TGTCGGTTTTTAGCCTTGTGATAGTTCCTGGACGTTTGAAATTCAATATAATCACCATAACACGACTGGCCCAAGGAGGGCGACTAAAGTCGCTCGTGTCGTCTTTCATCCCCGCAATAAATTGACGTTGCTCTAAGACTCCCGCACTATTTTCGTAATGGGCCAAGTTGATCGGATTTTGAGCATAATTCCACGACAAAATCAGGGCAAAGGGGGGCAAAACCTTGGCGTTCTTCTGGGGTAAGGGCCTCCCAGCGCGATCGCGCCACCCAAGCGAGATCGGGGGAACGATTGGCTCCATTGGGCAAGCGAAACCCAGTGGAGGAGTCAAAAGCTAAACCCGATCCCCCTTCTTCCTCAATCCAACGCACTAAATAATAGGCAAGACGAATATTGCGGTTGCCGGTTTCGCTACCAGTGGGGGGGGTCACGATTAAGCCTCCTGTGGCAGTGCGTTCAAATTGGAGTTCGGGGTTAGCCGCAACAAGGGCCGCAAATTCTTCGGGGGTGACGATCGCCCGAATCTCTGGGGGCCATTGAATCGTTAGGGTTTGAACCGTGGGGGGAGCAATGGCGATCATGGTTTTATTCCTCTTCTGAATCTAGACCAGCAAGATCACGGGCAATCGGCTTGCCAATCACCTGTTCAATTTTGAGTAATAGGGCTTGCTCCCGTTTCGCAAAAAATGTATTGAAGTCATTGGCCCGTAATGAATCGGGATCAATACAGTGCGATCGCAAGATTTCATCCATTCGTGCCGATGAAATTTCTGCACTTTTTTCCAGACGCTCTAAATAAATTGCAGGAGCTTTCCCACCAATCATTCGATTGGTTTTCGCAGAAATTGGGATTTTATTGATGATGCTATTATAGCGTCGCCGTTCAATGCCATTTTGTTGACACCATTGCTGCGGAAAAATATGATGAATATCAATATAGTCCTCAAAATAAAGCTGTGTATCAATTTGCTCACCCGTGCGAAAATCTCGACCGCCATCACGCATCAGTAAAGCATACAAACCTTTATAGGCAGCACTGTTACGAGTTTGGAGGCCCACTAATCGAGATTGGGCAACATTGCAATCATTAATAGTGTCCGGTTCATTACCTCCATCAATCCAAGTTAGAACTTCTGGTAAATCCTTCGCAAACCTGGTTTCAATAGAACCACCATAGAGTTCACCAAACACTCCACACCAATACCAACGGGCAATCTTCGCCCGAATACCATCGTTATCACCCCGATCACCTAATACTGCAAAAATTGCCGACATTGGCGTTAGCTGAGTACGATAGGGTAAATCACGATGCGAGAAAATATACTGAGATTGGAGTAATCGGGCTGATTTTTCGAGTCCTTTTGTAACCAGATGCGCCCATTTTTGATAATCATTTAATGTTAATCTTAAAACATCTTTACGTTTACAACTAATGGCTGGAGCACGTTCAGTTTCACTATTGTGGTTTCCTAAAGCGATCAAGCGTTTTTCCCGAGTGACGAGCAAGCTAACGGCTTGCAAAAAATCGGTACTTTCGATGGATTGCAGCATTTTATGCTTAGAAAGTTGCGCCCGTCGCTGATCCCAATCATCTCTCAAGCTAAAATCATCAACTGCAAAGGTTGCTGTTAATAACTCAAAAACTGTTAATGAAACCCCCCCTGTATTAACCTTTTCAAACACTTGACATACTGCTTCTTTGGGTGTTTCTTTGCGGAGGGAAATAATCGGCATTTGGTATTGTTTGAAACGCTGAATAACTCGACTTAGCTCATTCCAAATTTTCAAGCGTTCTGATGTGAGTTGCGGATCATCTTGTAAATAAGCCAATTGCCAGGCATTTAATTTAACATCATCGAAGAGAAGTGGTAATGGTAAAAATCCAAACTCTCGTTCTTTTTCGGGTGTGGAGTAGTCAAACTTTAATTCACCGCGAAAGTTATACAACTGGCGAGTTTCTGGTAAGCTAATAATACATTCATCCGCATCAACATAAGGGTTAACAGCTTTGTTAATATCAAGATAATACCAGCGTTTGATTACTTTACCGCGCACATCACGAGTAACAACTGGTTGATCAGAAAACAGAGCCTGAAAGAGAGAAGTAAGGCGTTGTTGTCCATCTAGAATTAAACGTTCTGGTTCTGGGGGTGAATCTAAAACAACTCCCTCAATTAATCGTGGTTTAAATTGCACATCTGGATTACCCGTTTGTAACAACATGACTGTACCGACGGGATAGGAAACAGCAATACTAGCGAGCAAGCTGCAAATATGTTCATCATCCCAAACCCAGCCCCGCTGAAAATCAGGTAGTTGTGATTTTCCGATCTTAATACTTTGTAACAGATCACTGAGAGATTCTTTTGTGCTATCAAAAGTTGTAAATGGATTCACGTTAGACTCCTTAGACTTCCTAGACGACGTGAAATATTACTGTTAACAAGGTAATTCTTGAATTTTCGATCTTATTTAAAAGTATATCAATGAAGTATCGGGGCGAAACCAAATTCGCCCCAATGAAGCAAGGGCTAACTGGTCAAGGCCGCTAGGAGTTGGGCCTTGGCCGCTGCTAAGGCTGCTGGTAATTGGCTGGCATCCCGGCCCCCAGCTTGGGCTAGGTTGGGACGACCGCCGCCGCCGCCGCCGCAGAGTTTGGCAATGCCGCCGATGAATTTGCCCGCTTGCAGTTTTTTGCCTTGGTAGATGGCAGGACTGAAGGCCGCTACCAGGGAGACTTTATCGGGTTCTGGCGTGGAGGCGAGGACGACGGCACTTTCCCCTAATTTTTGCTGTAGTCGTTCCGCTGCGGTTTGGAGGGATTTGGGATCGAGATCCCCCAAATGGGCCACTAAGAGGCGGAATTCTCCCACGGTTTCCGCTTCGGTGATCAGTTGATCGGATTTGAGGATCGCTAACTCGCCCTTGAGGGCTTCCAGTTCCTTCTGAGCCGCCTTCAAATCCGTTTGCAGCTTATCCACCCGCTCGACAACCTCCTCTGGTTGGGCCTTAAAGCGATCGCCTAATTCCCGCACGACGCGATCGCGCACCGCTAGGTAATCCAAAATTGCCGGCCCCGCCACCGCTTCAATACGCCGCACCCCGGCAGAAATCCCCGTTTCCGAAATAATCTTAAATGCACCAATTTCTGCCGTATTGCTCACATGGGTTCCCCCACAGAGTTCCATAGAAACGCCGGGGAAATCAATCACGCGCACCTCATCGCCATATTTCTCCCCAAACATGGCCACGGCTCCCTTCGCCTTCGCCGCTGCAATGGGCATTACTTCCACTTCAGCGGGATGGGCTTCGGTAATCCATTGATTAATTTGGGCTTCGATCTGCTCCAATTCAGTTTTGGTAACAGCACGGTTCAAATTGAAATCAAAGCGCAGCCGCTCAAAATCCACCAAGGAACCGGCTTGGCCAATGGTGGGATCGACGATCAGTTTTAAGGCTGCTTGTAAAAGATGGGTGGCGCTGTGGTTGGCCTGTACCCGTCGCCGACAGGTGCGGTCAATGGTAGCGGTGAGGCGATCGCCCACCTTGACCATCCCCCGCTCCACCTGGCCATAGTGGATAAACATCCCCCCTTCCCTTTGCACATCACTAATCGCAATCAAGGAATCTTCACCGTTGAGATAGCCGCGATCGCCAATTTGCCCCCCCGATTCCCCATAAAAGGGGGTGGTATCAAGGAGGATTTGCACCGTATCGCCAGGGGAAGCGGTGGCGATCGTTTTTCCTGCCTGGAGGAGAGCCACCACTTCAGCGGGAGCCTGAAGTTGGCTATAGCCGGAGAATTCCGTAGGGTGAAGGGCTTGGGCCAGTTGATCAAGGCTGGCTTGAATGGTGAGATCAATGGTGGTGTGGCTGGCCCGGGCGCGATCGCGCTGTTGGGCCATTTCCGCCTCAAACCCTGCTATATCCACAGTGATCCCCTGTTCTGTGGCAATTTCCTCGGTTAATTCCAGGGGGAAGCCGTAGGTATCGTAGAGGGTAAAGGCTTCGGAGCCGGTGATTTGGGTCGGGTTTTGGGCAAGGATTTCCGCGACGAGCTTTTCGCCTCGGCTCAGGGTTTTGAGGAATTGCGCCTCTTCCCTTTCCAGTTCGGCAAAAATTACCCCTTGGCGTTCCCGCACCTGGGGATAGGCGGATTCTGCTAAAGCAATGGCCGCCTCTGCCACCCGATTCATAAACGCCCCCTCAATGCCAATCAGCCGGCCATGGCGCACCACCCGCCGGATCAACCGCCGCAACACATAGCCCCGGTCGGTATTGGATGCCGTAATGCCATCGCTAATCATATGCACCACCGCCCGCACATGATCCCCAATCACCTTCAGAGAAACCTGTGTCGTTTCGTTCGCTTTAAAATAATCTAAACCCGCAACTTGCGCCGCCGTTTGAATAATCGGCAGAATCAAATCTGTTTCATAATTATTGGGGACTTTTTGGAGGATTTGCGCCATCCGCTCCAACCCTAAGCCCGTATCAATATTTTGCTTGGCTAACGGCGTTAAATTGCCATCACTATCGCGGTTATACTGCATAAATACGAGGTTATAAAACTCGATAAACCGCGTATCATCTTCGAGATCAATCACCGCATCCCCTTGTTCAGGGTGAAAATCATAGTAAATTTCCGAGCAGGGGCCACAGGGGCCGGTGGGGCCAGAAACCCAAAAATTATCCGCTTCATCCATGCGCTGAATGCGATGCTCTGGAATGCCAATTTCATCACGCCAAATCGCAAAAGCTTCATCATCTTCCCGAAACACGCTGGGAATTAATCGCTCTGGGGGCAGGTTAAACACTTCGGTAGAAAGTTCCCAAGCCCAGGCGATCGCCTCTTTTTTAAAATAATCCCCAAAACTGAAATTCCCCAACATTTCAAAAAACGTATGGTGGCGAGCGGTGCGCCCGACGTTTTCAATATCGTTGGTGCGGATACATTTTTGGGAAGTGGTGGCGCGATCGCAGGGGGCAGGCCGCTGGCCGAGAAAGATCGGCTTAAAGGGCAGCATTCCGGCGATCGTCAGTAATACCGTCGGGTCTTCCGGCACAAGGGAAGCACTGGGGAGGATTCTGTGCTGTCTTTGAGCGTAGAAGTTCAAAAACTGCTCGCGAATTTGGGGGCCAGTGAGATTGGGGGGAGTCTTAGGCATGGGGGGAAGGATGAAAAGAGAAGGATGAAGGAGGAAAAGAGAAGGATGAAGGATGAAGGATGAAGGATGAAAAGAGAAGGATGAAGGATGAAAAGAGAAGGATGAATAATTCTGCCTTCTGCCTTCTGCCTTCATCCTTTAATTCTGCCTTCATCCTTTAATTTAAATTCGTTTACGCATCGATTCGGCTCGTTTTTTCGAGACTTTGTTATCGGGATCGTAGGCTAAAGCCTCTTCATAGGCTTTTAAGGCTTGCGTTACCAGTTTTTTCTTTTCATAGACATTGCCCAAATTATTTAAGGCAATCACATATTCGGGATAAAGGGCGATTGCATCTTTGTAATGGCGGATGGCAATATCGTATTGCTCTTGGGCAAAGTAGGCGAAACCCGTTGCATTATGGATGAGTGCCATATTTTCCGGCTCTACTTCTTCCTTTTCAGCAGTTTTCAAAGCACGCTGAAACACGGCTACAGCTTGGACGTAGAGTTTTTTGTCTAAACATAAACTGCCAAATTCATAATAATCTTTGGCGGTGCTTTCTCCTTCCTTAAGGGTATTTTGTAGCTTTTCAAAGCGCAGATCCTGCTGCCGAGTTCGCCACACTTGGCGAAACACAAAAATTGAGGCAGCACTCAATAAAACCAGTAAAATTACAACGTAAATGGCAGGTAACGTTTCGTTCATAAGAAGGGATTAAAACAGGAATAAACTAAGGTGAGTTAACGGCGGGAAGGACGACGGCGACGGGCCGGCGGCGGCTGGCGTTGGAGGTCTTGGCTCATGCTGATGAAAAAATCCCGCCGCAAACAGGGGTATTCTCCCACCCAAAGGTCTTGACTGGGGATATAGACATCGCTAATTTTTTTGATCTCGCTCAAATCTGGTTGATTGGACATCACCAAGCATTCTGCCACTTGACCAGGGGCGAGGAGCTTGTGGGTACGGCGGAGGGGGGCTTGGACGATGGTGCGGAAGCCGGTGCGATCGCCAATTTCTAAATTAATTCGCCGCTCCCGATTTTCCACAATCACCAATTCCCCCCGCTGATTAAACGTCTCCTCTTCCTTGACCAAATCCTCAGAAATAAACACATCCAACACCCGCCCCCGCCAAAACCCGCTATATTTCCAGCGGCGATATTGACTATTGCGGACACTGGCAAAATAGACCGGCGACCAGAGCCAATAAAGGCCCATAATGATCCCCAGGAAAAATTTAAACCCAGCGGCAACCCCTTGAAAGAGGATATTGAGGAGTAATAACGCCACCACCCCGACCACGGCAATCAACACCCGCCGCACCAGATCTTGGACACCGCCCCATTGGGCAATGTATTGGGAGCCGGTGGCGATCGCCGGAATCAGTTGCTCAAATTTTTCGCGGGTAATCGGCACTAACATGGGCAGGTTTTAAAGGATATTTTCCAGACCATAAACCAAGGTTTTTAATTCCGTCACCTTGCGGATGGCTAACACCACACCGGGCATAAAGGAGGCGCGATCGCTCGTATCATGGCGCAGCGTGTAAATCTGGCCAGGGGAGCCAAACAGCACCTCTTGATGGGCCAGCAATCCGGGTAAACGCACACTGTGCATCCGGATATTCTCCGCTGTACAACTGCCCCGCGCTCCGGGGAGTTGTTCCGTTTCCTTCACTTGGGCAGGATTGTATTGGTTTTTAATCTCCGCCAACATTTCAGCGGTTTTAATCGCTGTCCCGCTGGGGGCATCGGCTTTTTGGTTGTGGTGGAGTTCGATGATTTCCACATGATCAAAATATTTCGCCGCCTGCATGGCCGCTTGTTGGAGCAGAATCACCCCAATGGAAAAATTAGGGGCAATAATCGCGCCCGTACTGGCTTTTTCCGCAAAGGCCGCGAGGTCGCTGATTTGTTCCGGGGTCAGTCCCGTTGTCCCCACCACCGGCCGCACCCCATAGGCGATCGCACTGCGAACATTTTCATAAACACCCTTGGGGTGGGTAAAGTCCACCATTACCCCCTGAACGGGTTCTTGCGTGGCCAGAACCAGCACACTTTGGAGATCCGAGAGAATCGGGATTTCCAATTCCCCACAACCCGCCACAACCCCCACATCCTGGCCAATTAATTCAGGGCTGCGATCCACCGCCCCCACCAGATGCATTCCCTCGGCAGCGGCCACAGCCTTCACCACTTCGCGGCCCATTTTGCCCGCAGCCCCATTAATCACGACGGGGATTGACGCTTCAGCGCTCATAAAACATTCAATGACAGTGCAAGAAAATCCGATCCCCATTGTACAGGGGAGTGGGAAGTGGGAAGTAGGGAGTGGTAGGGGCGAAAAATTTTTCGCCCCACACCGATCAAGCAACGAGTACCCGACAGCGGAAATCACCCAACCATGCCTGGAAGGCAGAACCCCTAGGCCCAAAGAGATTTCCATTTCTGCCTTCATCCTTCTGCCTTCATCCTTCTGCCCTGGGGTCCTAGCTGTGAATACGGGGTTCAGGGTGAAGGGTGCTGAGGATCTCGCTTTCGGCGATCGCCAACTCTACCAAACGATCTTGCACGACAGCCCGATCAAAATAGGTATCCGCCAGCACCCAATAGGCCCCGTAATGGCGAGCTTCCGAGGCCATCAGGCTGCGGTAAAACTTCGCCAACTCTGGCTCAGGGCAATGTTCCCCAATTAACCCCAAACGCTCATGGGAACGGGCTTCAATCAAACAGGAAACCAAAAGAAAATCCAGCATTCGTTCCGGCTCTTGGCGACGGATCAAGGCCCGCAGGGCCGCGCCGTAGGGGGGCGCATTGAGGGGGGCGAGGGGGATGCCTCGGCGATCTAACCATTGGTTCACCAGCGTGAAATGTTCCAGTTCTTCCTGGGCGATCGCCGTCAACTTATCCACCAAGGCACGACTGGAAGGGTAGCGAAACATTAAATTTAAGGCCGCTGCCGCTGCTTTGCGTTCACAATGAGAGTGGTCGAGTAAGATCAAGTCAAGGTTAGCGATCGCTTGATCAATCCACGCCGTCGAAGTGGGCTGTTGAAGAATGTTAATGGTGGTCACTGGCCGCCGTGCTCTCAGGGAATCTACAAGTTGTTAATTTAAGCGATTAAGTGGGGTTTTTTCACGGAAAACCTGAAGTCAGGATCGCAGATTTTAAAGGGTGAGCCGCCGGAGTTACAACCAGAACCCTAGGAGTTGACTAGAATGGAACCCTGATCTCAGGGAATTTTGCGGTCATCTTTTCTTTAACGATCGGGTTCCCCCCCATCGGTTTCACTTTGTCCCTCAACGCGAAGGTGTAAGATCACGCTTTATGAATCGTCGCATATTTGTTGGAGATGTTCATGGCCACTACGATGCGTTAATGATCCTGTTGGAGGCGATCGCCCCTGGCCAGGCGGATCAAGTCTATTTTGTTGGCGATTTGATTGATCGCGGCCCCAAGAGCGCCCAAGTCGTAGAGCTAGTGAAAAGCCATGGCTATCATTGCCTGTTGGGGAATCATGAGCAAATGGTCTTGGATGTCATTGATGGCCCCCATAGCCAAGAACATTGCCGTCAAGCCTGGCTCTATAGTGGCGGCCAAACAACCTTAAACAGCTATGGCAAGGGCAGTATTACCCCGGAACATCTCGCCTGGATGCGATCGCTCCCCACCTACCTCGATTTAGGGGATGTGTGGCTTGTTCATGCTGGCATTGATCCCCGGATGCCCCTAGAGCAACAAACTGCCGAACAATTCTGCTGGATTCGCGATGAATTCCACAGTATGCAACAGCCTTTTTTTAAAAATAAACTCATCATCACCGGCCACACGATCACATTTACGCTCCCCGGTGTGATGCCAGGGAAACTCGCCCAAGGCCCCGGCTGGCTCGACATCGACACCGGAGCCTACCACCGCCAAAGCGGTTGGCTCACGGGCTTAGATTTAACCCGTAAACGGGTTTACCAAGTCAACTGTCGCCAAAACCGCCTCCGCACCCTCGACCTCGCCGATGCCGTCACCCGCATTAACCCCGCTCGCATCTTCCCCCGCCGCATGGTTAGCCGCTAAACAGCGTTCGTAGTGAGGACTGAAGTCCTCATCCTACTGAGAAATTGGCGGGTTCACCCGTTGAACCTCATCACAATTAACAGCACTGGCTTGATTTTCCCGGCGGATGTGACAGAGCAAATAGGCATCATAGGGGTTATTTTCAGTGGCAAGACGGGATTTTGGCCCCTGCCATTGAGCATCCCAGCGCAGTTGATAGGTATTGGGTTGATCCAGTTGGGGAGAGGCGATCGCCGTCACCCGCCAAAAATCATCCTCTGGAATCCTTTGCCATTTCGCCCTTTCTAAGGCCGGTTGCACAAACCCCGGCATTTGATACGGGGTGTGATAAAGCCCCTGAAGCCATCGCTCCATCGTCCCCCAATCTTGATTACTGAGTTGCACCTCAATGGCGGGGCGCAGTTGACTGAGCAGCGGCACGCTGCGGGGTAACACCTCAGTGCCAAAATCCACTTGGCGCACAAACATACTTTCGCCAAAATCATCGACAAATAAACTGGGGTACATCATCAGCCAACTTTGTAAAATAAAGAAAAACTGAATCCAGCAGGTGAGTAAAATTTGACTGCCAAAGAGAATAATTAAGAACTTGCGAGCCTCTCGCTTCGGCAAATGCCAATTAAAATTTTCATCCACTGCATAGGGAATGACCGCTAAACCAGCCGCCAAGGGCAACCAAACCAAGAGGAGTGATTTAGGGTCAACTTTGATTAAGTCATGAACGAATAAACAGATCAGGCCAGCAGTGAGCCAAGGAGTCAAGAGCCAAGACTTTTCCAAGCCAACCCAGGTGAGGCCAATGGCAATGCAAATAAAGCTGGTATAGGCGAGAACTTCCCGCAAAAACCCTTGGGAAAACACGGAAGCGACGAAAAAGGCCAATGCCAGACCATTGAACGTCTGCCAGGAATTAAACTGTGTAGGTTTAACAAGGTTTAATAAATAGTTCAAAAATTTAAGCATAAATACTCAAGTATCGTTAAGTATAATATTGCAACACTGCAATCAAAAGCACTAATAAAATAACGCTATTACTGGCGGCATTTGCCCAAAAAATAGCCGTAATTTTTTCGGGATCTGTATAGGTGATTGCGATCATCAACCGTTGCCAAAATTGGATGCGCTCCTCTGTTGTAGTCAGTTCTGGCCACTCGCTAAAAATCATTTCTAAAAAATCTAAGCCCTTAAACTCCACAAAACAGACGAGAAAAAATAAAAAGAGCAGCAACAGCACAATGACGAAATTAAACAGGGTTTGATTTTCAATGTTGTAAAACCGCCCCAATAAAATATAGCTGATCAATTGCAGCTTGGCACTTTGGGGCATCAACGCCTGCATCACAAAGCCAAACAGCCAGACGGCGATCGCCGACAACAAATTAATCGCCGCTGAATATTGAATGCACTCCCGATGGGTTAAAACCAACTGGCGGGAAAAAATATAGGCCTCGATAGCAATACTGAGCAGTAATGCCAGCAGTTGGAAGACGATGATCGGAATCGGGAGTACACCCCAGGTGAAAAGGTCAGCCATGGAGAGGGGAATAGCAAAGTTAGATGAACGAAACGCAACTTTTGTGAAGGTTTGGCAGTAATCGCGGTTACAGTCAACACCCTAACGCTACCTTTAGATCATATACCCCACCTGAGTTAAAGCCATGCGAGTTTTTCACCGGCGACCTTCTCCCCCTCCGGTTCCCACCGAAGCAAGTACTCGTGATCGGATTCTTCAGGCAGCCTTGAAGCTTTTTGCCCGCCAAGGTTATGAAGGCACGACCACTAAAGATTTAGCCTTAGCCGCAGGTGTAGCAGAGGGGACTTTATTCCGTCACTTTAGTAACAAAAAGGCAATTTTAATCGAAGTTGCCACTAAAGGCTGGGTGGAAATTTTGACCGATTTGCTCACAGAATTGAGTGAGATGGGCAGTTATAAAGCCGTGGCCCAGGTGATGCGGCGGCGAATGTTGCGGATGGCGGAAAGTAGCGATCTGATGCGGGTTTGTTTTATGGAGGCGCAATTTCATCCCGAACTGCGCGATCGCATTCAAACCGATGTAATTGTTAAAATGACCGATGTGGCGGAAGCCTTTTTTGAAACTGCCATGGAAAAAGGCATTTATCGACGGATGAACCCGCGCATTGTCGCCCGCGTTTTTCTTGGTATGTTTGCCGTTGCAGGTTTTTCAGATCAAACCATTATGGAACCCAATGCTTCCCCCCAAGCGATGAAAGAAATGGCGGAAGGGTTGGCGGATATTTTCCTCAATGGCGTTTTAGCGCCGTAGTAGGGCGAAAGAGGGCGAACGGGGCGAAAAATTTTTCGCCCCTACGGGTGATTTAGGTGATGTCGTCGGGGCCAACCCATTCATCATCGGAAGTGCCATAACCGATGTAGTGAACAAAATATTCATCCTCTTTGGCCTTGCGGATCACGGCGGAATACCATTCCTCCTCATCCTCATCCCAGACCTTCACCGTTTGCCCCACCGTATAGCCATTGTCATCGGGGTCGCCGAAATCCCGCGATCGCACATCTGACGGATCAACCCAATCATCGTCCTCGCTGTCATAGCCCTCATAGTGAACCTTATATTCCAGCAGGTTCTTTTTCTCCCGCACTTTGAGGATCGTCGCCTCATACCAATCCTCATCATCCCCATCCCACACATCCACCCGTTGCCCTACCGCATAATCGGAGGAGCCACTGGAGGATTGAGAGGTGGCCATGGGTTGGGCCGCACTGGCTACGGGTTCCGGTTCCGCTTGCACTTGGGCATGGGCTGCTAAGATCACCGCCCGCGCTACAGTTTGAATGCCGGTGTGTTCGTAGTAGTTGGTCATTTGATCCAACAGAGCGGCGATCACATCCAGTTTGCCGCCAGCCCCCTGGATGAAATTTCCCAAACTATTGGCAATGGTTTCGGGGGTAATCCCGGTTTTGCTCACAAATCCGCTCATCCACCCTTCAACGGCGGTAAAGCTTTGGCTCACAAACCCCGCCTTATCCTGAGGGCTATTGCCTGGTAGATACTGGTTCACCGCTAAAAAGAGAGGATTTTGGGTGATGATGCTCGTATCTGCGGATTGGGTCAGTTCATGAATTTTGAGCAAAAAGTCTGTGCCTAAGGGGAGGAGCGCATCAATACAAACCAAGCTGGCCATGCGGATCAGGGCGGCATCTTGGTAGTTGTTGCTGAGGGCTTGGACAAAAAGAGCGGGATTGGGTTCGAGTTTATTGAGGCGACAGAAGGCCAGCAACTCCACCGCCACCTTCAGCACCAGATCGATACTTTGGAGAGTATCGGGTTTGGGGGTGACGTTGTTTAAAAAGCCGAGAAAGCTAATTTTCTCGCCAACTTTATTGGCCAGGGCGGCGGTTGCCATGCCAAAATCCGCTTTATCTATGGTTTGGTAAAGGCGGATTGTGCCTTGATAGGGCTGTTGGTTGTCGAGGTAGAGGGCCTCGGCGCGATCACGAATCCGGGCAATGCGGCTGGGGTTGGTTTCCCCCGTCACCGCTTGGATCATCTCGTCAAAATCGACGGTGTTCTCCCATTGACCGGGAGCAATCATATCAATCGCCTTCAAAACCTTAACGGTAATATTGTCGGCGGGTAAGGCATCAACAAGCTGAACAATCGTATCTGCCATTGTCATTCCTTTGGGTGAAATCCCGTAATTCTTCTTAAGGATCGAGCCACTTTAGGGATTTTCATCCCTTGTCTTTATGAAATGTGATATTTTCTCGCCAAGGGAATTGGGAGCCTGGCCTTGGATATGCAAAACAGTAATTTCCGGGCGGCTGCGCAGGCGCATCGGTAGCCCCCCCATACCGATGCCGCGATTGGTGTATTGGATCATTTTTCCCACTGGGTACTGGCCGGAGGGATAGCGATCGCTCATCGGTGGCAAGTTATAAAATCGGTGGAGCCGGATTTGGCCGCCGTGGGAATGGCCGGAAAGTTGGAGGTCAAAGCGGCGGGTTTGGGCGGCGGTGTCGGCAAAGTTGGGTTCATGGGCAAGGAGGATGGCGCAACCTTCAGGGGGGAGCCGCTGCAATAATCCGGGTAAATCCGGCTGTCCCACCCAAGGATCATCAATGCCCGCGAGGATCAGGGGGGTTGCTCCGGGGGTGAGGGCGATCGCCTGATTGCTCAAATCCCGGATCTGATTTTCCCGGAGGAAATGGCGCACGATGAGGGGGTTTGTCCAATGGTCATGGTTGCCCAAAATGCCATAGACCCCTTGTTTTGCCCTTAATCGTTTCAAGGGGGCCAGGAGGGGACGGTCAGCATCGAGATCATCATCTTTGGTGACGAAATCGCCAGTAATCACCACAGCATCGGGGGCTTGGGCGTTGATTTGATCAACAACTCGATCAAGAGTATTGCTGTGGAGGGAACGAACATGAAGATCGCTAATCTGCACCAGTTTGAAATCCTTGAGGATGCGATCGCACCTCGGCAACACCAGATCCACCCGCTTCACCTCCAGCCAACGGGGTTCGATTTGGCTCATATAGGTGAGGAGAAGCAGGAGCAGGGCTAAGAGGGCTATCCCCCCCCACCGTATGACTTTGCGCCCCCTCATCGGCTTAACCGTGCCGTTGGAGGGCGGTACGAATCCGAGGCAGGAAAGCCATCACCTCCATGGGGGTGGGTTGGGTGGTGATCCAACTGGGGCGGGTGGAGAGGCGATCGTACCAGGCGGAGATTTGGGGATAGGGGGTCAAATCGACACCGAGGAAAGCATCGAGGATCGTGATCGAAACGCCGGCCACGATATCCGCAAGGGTGAATTGACCCGGTACGAAAAAGTCCTCGCTCAAATGCTGTTCGTAAAATTGCAACACCGTGGCCATTTTTGTTGTGGTTTGTTCGAGAACTTCAGCAGGAACCTCGATCCCCACCTTGGCCTTAAGTTGGGGGTACATCAGGGGGGTCATTTCATGAACCTGTACCATTTCAATCATCCGCACGCGGGCGATCGCCTTTGGTTCCGTAGGCATCAATGGCGGCGTGGGGTATTGGGCTTCGAGGTAGTCCAAAATCGCCAAGGATTCAATCACAGTAAAGCCGTCATCCACCAACACCGGCACATGATGAAAGGGGTTCATGGCCAGAAATTCGGGGGTCATTTGATCGCCATTGAGTTGCACCGGCACAATTTCCGCCTCAATGCCCTTTTCCAGCAGGGCAACATGGACGCGGCGGCCGTTATTAGAAAGGCGATTCGTATAGAGTTGCATAAAGGTTGCGATCGATAGGATAGGGATGGAAGCCATTCAAGAACTAAGCTCGTTACGCCAAACGCTCGTAGTGAGGACTTTAGTCATCAAGCTTGTAGGCTTGCCTAGGATTAGGACAAAATGAGAGCCATTGGCTTTTTTCTCTTTCCCCATTATGGCTATCGGACGCACGTTGCGAAATCTCCACCGGGCGATCGCCCCCATTATCATCCTGCCCCTAATGGTCACGATCCTTACCGGCGTAAGCTACCGCCTAGGGAAAAGTTGGTTCGGTCTATCCCGCGATCAAGTGCATTGGCTCATGGTGGTGCATGAGGGGGAATACTTAGGCTCCTGGTTAGAACCTGTGTACGTTTTGCTCAATGGTTTAGGGGCGTTATTCATGCTCTCCACCGGCATCGGCATTTTTTGGTCAACCTTCCGCCCTAAAAAGCCGGCCCCCAAGGTAGAAAAACCGGAAGAGGCCCCAGAAGACTAACCTAGGGGCGAAAAATGTTGCGTCCCCAATCACCGTAGGGGCGAGAAATCTTTCGCCCCCAATCACCGTAGGGGCGTTGGCGTAAGCCTGCCGGAGGCACAAAAATCTTTCGCCCCCAATCACCGTAGGGGCGTTGGCGTAAGCCTGCCGGAGGCACAAAAATCTTTCGCCCCCACACCAATCCTAGGGATCACCCTCAGCCTTAAAGCACCCGCCCCGATGCCTTGCGCGGCAAATATTCCCCCATTCCCGGCTTCCCTAACCACTGCTCCCCATCCACAATACATTGACCCCGTAGGAAGACTTTGCGCACCTTCCCCGTCACCTCTCGCCCTTCAAAGAGGGAATAATCCACCAAAGAATGATGATTGCTGGCACTAATGCGGTGGGTGGCGTTGGGATCGAAGAGTACCAAGTCGGCATCACTGCCGGGGGCGATCGCCCCCTTGCGGGGAAACAACCCAAACATTTTCGCGGGAGCCGTTGCCGTCAGTTGCACAAAACGATTGAGGTTAATTCGCCCCGTCCGCACGCCGCCATCGTAAAGGAGTGTGAGCCGCAATTCCACCCCCGGCGCACCGTTGGGAATTTTGTTGAAATTTTCCCGGCCATACTGTTTGGATTTCAAAATCCCTAAGGGATTTTCATTAAAACAGAAGGGGCAATGATCCGTGGCCACCAATTGCAGATCATCAAACTTCAACCCCCGCCAGAGGGCGTGCTGGCAATGGTGATCCCGCAGGGGGGGAGTCATCACATATTTAGCGGCTTCAAAATCGGGGCGATCGTACTCGGAATGATCCAAAAAGAGATAATGGGGACAGGTTTCGGCAAAGGCATGAATGCCGCGATCGCGGGCTTCCACCACCGCCGCTAAAGCCTCCTCCGCCGAAAGATGGACAATATACACCGGCACTTCCGCCAGTTCCGCAATGCGGATCACCCGATGGGCTGCCTCCCCCTCCATTAAACTGGGACGGGTCATCTGGTGGAATTTGGGCGAAGTATTGCCCTCCTCTAACGCCTCCTCAATGAGTGCCTGAATCACCAGTCCATTTTCCGCATGGAGGAGCGCCATCCCCCCATGGCTCCCGGCTTTGCGCATCGTTTTAAAAATCGCAGCATCATCCACCATCAACACACCGGGATAGGCCATGTAGAGCTTAAAGCTGGAAACACCATCATTGTTGATTAAATCCGGCAGTTCCCCCAAAGAACTGGGGTTAACATCGGTGAGGATGACGTGAAAGGCGTAGTCTACACAGCATTGGGGGGCCGCAGCGGCGAGGCGGCGATCGAGGGCAGCCTTAGGGCTATCGTTGTGGAACTGTTGGGCAAAATCAATAATCGTCGTTGTGCCTCCAAAGGCGGCGGAAATTGTGCCGGATTCAAAGGTATCGCAGGTATAAACCCCATTGCCCATGGGGGTTTCCATGTGAACATGGGCATCAATGCCGCCGGGAAAAACCAACAAATCTGTTGCGTCGTGGATTTCGGCATTTTCCGCCGGGAGATGATGGCCGATCGCCTCAATTACGCCATCGCGGATTAGGATATCCCCCACATAGTCATCGGTAGCGGTGACGATGCGGCCATTTTGGATCAGTACAGAATTCATGGGTTAGCCCCCTAGTACAAAAGTTTAGGGTTGTGAGGCCCAATCATTCCCCCACATCCCCGACGGCGGGCGAAAAATGTCAGGTTTCGCCCCTACCCGCATTTGAGATCAAGGGCGAAACATTTTTTGCCCCTACCCGTAGGGCCAATCCTATCGGGGTTCATCCCCAGACCCCTAAACCGCAAGGAAAATTTTAGAGTTGTGGCGGTTCGGTTAAGGGGCAATTCCTCACCCTAGCTAACCCCCTCAAATACGTTAAAATGCCTAAACAGTCCTTAACAAAGACCCTTTGCACTGTGGCGATCGCCTTCAACGAGATCATTTATTTGGTGATATGAACTTACCCATCCAGGCCGTCCAAGCCCCCTATCGAGGCGGCGGTTCCTACCGTACTCCCCCCCCAGACCTGCCCTCTTTGTTACTCAAAGAGCGGATCATCTATCTGGGTCTCCCCCTCGTCTCCTCCGACGAATACAAGAACCAGATCGGCCTTGATGTTACAGAATTGATCATCGCCCAACTGCTTTATCTTCAGTTTGATGATCCTGAAAAACCGATCTTTATGTATATCAACTCGACGGGAACCTCCTGGTATGGTGGCGATGCGATCGGCTTTGAAACGGAAGCCTTTGCCATCTGCGACACGATGAACTACATCAAGCCCCCGATCCATACGATCTGCATCGGCCAAGCGATGGGGACAGCGGCGATGATCCTCTCCTCTGGAACGAAGGGCCATCGCACCAGCCTTGCCCACTCGACGATCATCATGCACCAACCCCGCCAAGGCGCTCAAGGCCAAGCCTCCGATATTCAAATCCGCGCTAAAGAGGTGCTGAACAACAAGCGGGCCATGCTGGAAATTTTTGCCAAAAATACAGGGCAGCCCATGGAACGCCTGGAAAAAGACACCGACCGAATGCTCTACATGACCCCACCCCAAGCTAGGGACTACGGCATTATCGATAAGGTCTTAGAAAGCTCCAAAGACTTGCCCAAGGCAATTCCCGCTGTTCTCTAAACGAATCCATCCACCCCTACCCCTTCAGTTACCATGCCTATCGGTGTTCCTAAGGTTCCCTATCAAATGCCCGGCCAGCCCTATTCGGACTGGATTAATATTTATGATCGTCTCTACCGGGAGCGGATTATTTTCCTGGGCCGTGAAGTCAACGATAGTTTGGCGAATCAGATTATTGCGATCATGCTTTACCTAGATTCTGAAGATTCTGGCAAGCCCATCTATCTCTATATCAACTCTCCTGGCGGCTCTGTCACTGCTGGCTTGGCCATTTTCGACACGATGCAACACATTAAGTCGGAAGTGGTGACGATCTGTGTCGGGTTGGCGGCTTCGATGGGGGCGTTTCTATTAACGGCAGGCACGAAGGGCAAACGTCTGGCTCTGCCCCATGCCCGGATTATGATTCACCAACCCCTAGGGGGTGTTCAAGGCCGTCGTCAAGCGACGGATATCGAAATTGAAGCAAGGGAGATTATCCGGATTAAACGCCAATTGAATGAAATCATGGCGGAAAAAACCGGGCAATCCCTGGAAAAAATCGAAAAAGACACCGATCGCGATTATTTCATGTCTCCCCATGAGGCTTTGACCTATGGGTTGATCGATAAGGTGATCGAGGAAACGCCTTAGCGGGTTGATTCCTCAGGGCGAAATGGGTAGGGGCGAAAAGTTTTTCGCCCCTACATTATTGATGGCGATCGCTCTAACATCCTAGGGATGCTTTTTGCGCCATTGGGTATAACCCCAATAGCCCAGGGCTAAGATTTGCAGAGGGGCGATCGCCAAAAACTCCCGTAATAGACCCGATTCCACCCCAGAGCGGGAAATCGTGACAAAACAAAGTAAGCCGAAGCCGAGACTGACGATAAAAATAAGGGATTGGGCAGAGGGGCGACGATTGGGCATAGCACAGCAGAATTAACGATTTTTGGTATATTAAGGGCTGTTTCTGTTTCCCCCTAATCATGGCCGGTTATGCCTTGCCCGATAATGCTGCGGCGTTGACGGAATCCACCTCCATCGCGATCGCCCAGCAGATCCAATTTCACCCCATCTTAACCCCCCTAGCCGATGAAGCGATCGCCTCCAGTTTTGTCCAAGGGGGAACCGGGGGGCCGCCGATCCTCCTCCTCCATGGGTTTGATAGCTCCCTGTTTGAATATCGTCGCCTCTGGCCCCATCTCAGCCAACACCATCAAACTTGGGTGATGGATCTTTTGGGTTTTGGCTTTACTGAACGTTCCCCTCAATTACCCTACGGTGCGGCGGCAATTCAGGCTCATTTATTGGCTTTTCATCAAAGTCAGATTAAACAGCCAGTGATTCTCGTCGGGGCTTCCATGGGGGGCGCGGCGGCCCTGAATTTTGCCTTGACCTATCCCGATCTTGTGGAACGGTTGATTCTGATTGATAGTGCGGGGTTGGCGGGGCGGCCCATGGCGGGAAAATTGATGATTCCGCCTTTGGATCGGTGGGCAACGGATTTTTTACGCAGTCCTAAGGTACGGGAAGGGATTAGCCGTAAGGCCTATTACGATTCTCGGTGGGTGACAGCGGATGCGACGCTCTGCGCTTCCCTCCATGTGGAGCAACCGGGTTGGCGGGAGTCGTTAATTGCCTTTACGAAAAGTGGCGGCTATGGCTCCTTTCAAGGCCAATTGCCCCAATTACCACAACCGACGCTGATTCTTTGGGGTCAACAGGATCGGATTTTAGGCACGAAGGACGCGCCTCGGTTTGAGCGGTTGATTCCCAACAGTCGGCTGGTGTGGATTCCTGAAGCGGGCCATGTACCCCACTTGGAACAGGCGGAAAAGGTGGCTGAGGTGATGTTGGATTTTATCCACCAAGGCCAGCCGATGATTTCCACGGTGTCCTGATGCGGGTTTTGCACGTCATTCCCTCCCTTTCGCCCTTGCGGGGCGGGCCGACGGCGGTGGCGTTGAATTTGGTGCGGGAGTTGCGATCGCAAGGTGTGGATGCGGAAATTTGCGCCACCAATGATCACGGCCCCGATACTCTAGCGGTTCCCTTGGGGGAGCGGTGCGATTATGAGGGCGTGCCGGTGTGGTTTTTTCCCCGCTTTTCCCTGCCGTTAAAGCAATTATCCCTAGGGCGCGATCGCAGTTTTCTTTTTTCCCTGGCCTGGACGCGGTGGCTTTGGGATCATGTCCGGGATTATGACGTGCTGGATACCCATTATCTTTTTGCCTACGGCTCTACAGCAGCAACGGCGATCGCCCGCTGGCATCACGTCCCCTACACGATGCGCACCATGGGGCAATTGGCCCCTTGGGCTTTGGCCCAAAGTGCGAAAAAAAAGCGGGTGTATGGGGATTTAATTGAGCGGCGATCGCTCAACCGGGCCGCCCTTGTCCATTGCACGACAGCGGGGGAAGCGGCGGATGTGACGGCCTTTGGCGTGACCAGTCCGACGGCGGTTGTGCCTTTGGGGGTGACACCAGGGGCCAAAATTCCCCAAGCGGGCCAAATCCTGCGGCAACGTTACGGTATTGGGGCCGATGTACCGATTATTCTCTTTTTATCCCGTTTGCACTATAAAAAACGGCCGGAATTACTGCTAACGGCTTTAGCTAATTTGGATACCCCCTTTCATCTCCTCCTTGCCGGGGAAAGCCAGAGCCAGGCCTATCAGCAGGCGTTAGAGTCCCAAATTCAGCAATGGGGGTTAGGGGAGCGGGTGACGTTTACGGGGTTGGTGACGGGGGAAGATAAGGAACGAGTATTACAGGGGGCGGATCTGTTTGTGTTGCCGTCCTTTGCGGAAAATTTTGCGATCGCCGTTGCCGAAGCGATGGCGGCGGGACTGCCGGTGATTGTCACGCCGGATGTACAAATTGCCCCGGAGATTGCCCAAGCTCAGGCGGGTTTGGTGGTGGAGGGTGCGCCCCAACCCTTGGCAAAAGCCATCAAGCAATTGTTAAAAAATCCCCCCCTCCGGCGGCAATTGGGGAAAAATGGGGCAGAGTTAGCGCGATCGCGCTACTATTGGCCGGCGATCGCCTCTCAACTCATTGACCTCTATCAGGGTGTGATTGCCCAATCCCTTCACCCCGATGATTTCCCCACATCCTTTTAATTCAGTCCTGAAGCTTCCTCAACCCCCATGCCCTCCTCTGGAGTCTGTTTACATATTGGCTGCGGCCTCGTGGTTGCCCCCGGTTGGCAAAATTTAGATACCTCTCCCTCCCTGCGGTTGGTGCGTTTACCCCTCATTGGGCCAGGATTGCAACGGTTAGCGGGGTTGCCTCCTTGGCCAGCGGCGGTGGGCTATGGGGATATTGTCCGGGGGTTGCCCCTGAAACCGGAAAGTTGTGATCTGGTCTACGCTTCCCATATGTTGGAGCATCTGACGTTACCGGATTTTCACCGGGCTATGGGGCATATTTTTAGCTATTTGCGATCGCAAGGTACATTCCGGGCCGTGGTTCCCGATCTAGCGGCATTGGTGTCAACCTATGAGCGCGATCGCCAAAATCCCGACGCTGCTCCCCAAGCCTCCCACCGTCTCATGATCGATTCCCTCCTCGGCAATAATCTTCCCCGCCATACGCTCCCCCAACGGCTCCGCCTCGCCTTTGCTAATAATCATCACCAATGGATGTGGGATCGGGCTTCTCTAGCTCAGGCTTTTCGGGATCAGGGTTATGTGAATGTGCGCTGTTGCGAATATGGGGATTGGGGCGATCGCCGTTTTGCTGATGTGGAGCATCCGGAAAGTTTTCAGGGGGCGATCGCCGTTGAGGGGATCAAACCCTAAGGGATAGCTAAAAAGAGGGCATCCAAGGGGATCAGACAATCGGGAAAAGCTAAGGGCCGAATCGCTTCCCCGGTGTTACATTCCTGAATGATCTGATAACCCGCTTCCTCTGGTTGCCGAAAAATAAAGGCCCGCCGCCGCTTCACATCCAACACCCAATATTCTGGAATCCCGGCTTGGCCATAGAGCAGGGCTTTTTCTTTGCGGTCTTTATTAAGGGTACTATCGGCCACTTCAATCACCCAAAACAGATCGGCGGCTCCGGGATGGCGATCGCCATATTCCTGGGGATCGAGACGGGCGATCGCAATATCCGGCTCTGGTTCTGAGCGTTCCCCCAAGGTAATCGGCAGTTGGGTGCGAATATCGGCTAAACCCCCCAAATGCTGATCCAGATACCGCCCAACGCGGCGAGTGGTGGCGGCATGGGGCGGTTCTTGGGGACTCATTTCAATAATGTGGCCATTGAGGAGTTCAAGGCGATCCTCGCTCTTCAGCAAACCTACTGCCAGCATCTGGTGATATTCCGCCACCGTCCACGTTCGCAGTTGTGTTGCCCGCATCGCCATTGGCTCCGTTGAATTGCTTTATTTTAGCTAATCCAACTGCGGCGCGGTGAGGGGAACGGATGCTAATCCGACGGCGGTTTTCCCTTGGGCTACCACCGGCAACGCGGCTCGAACTTTTGCCGCCACCGCCACCGTTTGGCCGTCATAGCTATCCATCGCCAACTTGGGATAAAGCCCAATCCCGACAATAGGCAGCAATAAACAGAGAGCAATAAACACCTCGCGGGGGTTCGCATCCCACTGCCAACGGTTCGGGGTTAACTCCTCCGTCGGCTGACCATAGAAGACTTCCCGCAACATCGAAAGCAGGTAAATGGGCGTGAGGATCAAGCCCACAGCGGCCAGGAAGACCACAACGGTTTTAAAGCTGGTGCTATAGGCAGCACTGCTGGATAGACCCAGAAACACGGTCAATTCACTGACAAAACCACTCATCCCCGGTAATGCTAGGGAAGCCATGGAGCCAGCGGTAAACAGGGCAAAGACTTTGGGCATGGCTTTGCCGAGGCCGCTCATTTCGTCCATCATCAGCGTGTGAGTGCGATCGTAGGCAACCCCAGCGAGGAAGAACAGAGCAGCAGCAATCAAACCATGGGAAACCATTTGCAGCATCGCCCCATTCATCCCCAAATCGGTGAAGGAGGCAATGCCGATCAAAACAAAACCCATATGGGAAATGGAAGAGTAGGCCAAGCGGCGTTTTAGGTTGGTTTGACCAAAGGCGGTAAACGCGCCGTAAACAATATTAACTACACCGAGAATCACCAGCAGCGGCGCAAACTGGATATGAGCATGGGGCAAGATGTCCAGATTCATGCGGATCAGGCCATAACCGCCCATTTTCAGTAATACCCCAGCTAACACCATCGATACCGGAGCAGAGGCTTCGCCGTGGGCATCGGGGAGCCAGGTGTGGAGGGGGAAAATGGGCAGTTTAACGGCAAAGGCGATGAGGAAACCGGCATAGGCCAGGAGTTCTAAGCCGATGGGGTAGTCTTTTTGGGCCAGTTCCGCCAGATCGAAGGTGGTGCGATCGCCCCAGAAGGCCAGTCCTAAACCCGCAACCAATATAAATAAGGAGGCTAATGCGGTATAGAGAATAAATTTAGTGGCGGCATAGAGTCGTTTGGGGCCGCCCCAGATCGAGATCAGCAGGTAAACCGGCACTAATTCCAGTTCCCAGAGGGTGAAGAAGAGTAATAAATCTTTGGCCATGAATACGCCAAGCTGGGCGCTGTAGAGGGCCAGCATCAAGCCATAGAAGAGGCGGGGCTTGCGTTCGACGCGCCAGGCGGCAAAGATGGCTAAGGTATTGACGAAACCCGTCAGGATCACAAGGGGGAGGGAGATGCCATCAACGCCCACCGACCAATTTAAACCCAGTTGCGGCAACCAGGGGTAGGTTTCCACCAGTTGGAAGCCGAGGGCGTGGAAATCGTACTGAGCCGTAGCCATGGAGAGGATCATGGCCAAATCAATGATCCCCACACCCAAGGCATACCATCGCAGGGTTTTGCCGTCTTTATCGGGGATCACAGGGATGGCAAGGGCTGCCACGAGGGGAAAAGCAATGATGGCGGTGAGCCAAGGGAGTTGATCGGTTAACATGGGAGAGTAGGAATAAATACTCAGGGCTTTGCTTTGATTATATTAACTTTTACTAAGTTTTGAAACGAGTTTGGAGAATTTTCGTTACATCAACAGGCTTTTGTTGACCTTTCCCCCTTGCGGATCCGTCAATTCAGGCGTAATCCTGGAAAAAAACCAGCAATGGGTCATCAATGCTCAAAAAAATATGATGACTGCTCTTGACTTTTTATCACAACTATGTATAAAGATAGACAGTGGCATGATTCCCCAGATCTCACTGTCTATGCTGGGGCGATCGCCCCTCTGGTCTTGACTTAAACCCCGGAATTTCGAGTAGGATACGGAAATCTTAAGAAAAGACTAAAATTTTAAAAGCCCTTTGGTGTTTGGAGAATTCCGTTATGTTTTTAAGACTTGCACAGCAGCATCGTGCCTTTGTTCGGGACTTGGTGATGAACCTCCAAGCCTTAGCCACTGTCCTGGAAAATCGCGGCTACCTCGCCTCCTGCTACACCTGTGGCGAGGAGATGAATAGTGCCTCCTTCATGGTCAGCCTCGGAGAAAGCCATCTGATCCGGTTCTTAGTATCGGATTATGGGATCACCTGGACGGAGATGCGCGATGATCGGGAACTGATGAAGTTGGAAGGGGCGGAAGCGATCAGCCAACTGCAAGAATTGGCGAATCTCGTCAAATACCACACTGCCCCCAATCCAGAGGAATTAGCCGCCGCCACGATCCCCACCGCTGCCCGTCGCTAACCTGTGAGGAGATCCGCCAAATGTCAGTGGTCTTCTTTACAAGACTTTTTGATTCCACACTAAACGTCAAAAAAATAAAGAAAATATTATGAAATCTGGAAATTGCGTTGATCCCTGCCATGATTGAGTCAATTCAAATGGGGTCAGCGCAATTTCGCATATAAAGACCTTAAACATAGTAAGTCCAATTAAAATCAAGAGGGGTTAGCTCCCACGAGCTAGCCCCTCTTATTCTGCCTAGGGTGTCCGACCCTGATTAGCCTTCCTGTCCCCTCGTGCCATGGCTCTGCCATGGCATGAAGTTCTGGCGGCTCCGCCGCCTCTACATTGATCGGCATTGATTCGGTGTAGGGGCGAAATTTTTCGCCTTTAGCTCACTCACTCCCAAATCACTTGCAAACCCGATCGCGGGTGGAGCGTGGGGATTTGACTCAGACTCAAATCTTGTCCTGGAGCCAACCGCCAACGGGTTTGGCGTAAAACATGGGCAGCGAAAATTTTCATCTCCATCTGGGCAAAGGCTAACCCTAAACAAATCCTCGGCCCGCCCCCAAAGCCCACCAGGCGAAAATCCCCCGGTTTGGATTCGGGGTGATCGGGATTGAAGCGATCGGGGTTGAATTGTTCGGGATGGCTGTAGTAGGTATCCAGTTGGTGAGTGCCGTCAATGCGATAGAGCACTTGCCAGCCTGCAGGGATGTGATAGCCGTTAAATTCAAAGGGTTTGACTACACCGCGAAAACCACCGGCCACGGGGGGATAGCACCGCTCTACTTCCTTCAAAACTTGATCCAGGTAGGGCATGGCTTTCAGTTGGGCCATGTCCAGCGGCCCCTGTTGGGCGAGTGCCATTTGTTCGCCACGGGCGCGATCGCCTACCTCTGGATGTTGGGCTAAGGCCATCATCAAAAACGTGAGCATGGCGGTGGTGGTTTCATGGCCAGCAAAGAGCATCAGCAGGGCTTGGGCCTGTAACTCCTCCATGGAGAGGCGATCGCCCTCTTCATCTTCCGTTTGCACCAATAACCCTAAAGCGTCCTGGGTGGGATTCCCTTGACGGGCTAAAATTGCCTGCTCTAAATGGGCGAGAATGCGATCGCGGGCCCGCACTGCCTTCCCAAAGGTTGTCCAAGGTAAATCGAGAGGAACCGCAAACAACCCAGCGGTAAGGGTTTGAAATTCCTGAGATAATGCTGCGGTTTCTGCCCCTGGTTCACTGCCCAACAGGAGGGTACTGGCGATCGCAAACGTCATTTGCTTCACTTCCCCCCAAAAATGGGTTTCCCCCTGCTCAACCCAGCGATCAATGGCTTCTCGACAGATCTGATCTATTGTGGCGAAGTAGTGGGCCAGGGCAGGGCCATGGAATGCGGGCATCAGCAGCTTACGATTGCGGCGATGCTCCTCCCCTTCCATCAAAAAGAGCGATCGCCCCAGCAAAATCTTAAAGGTTGCCGGCCAGCCCTCCCGCCAGGAAAAATGCTCCATGTGGCTGGAAAGAATGAAGCGATTGGCTTCGGGCCCCATCATCACCACCGTCGGGCGGTTGAGCAGATGGGTTTTAAAAATGGGGCCGTAGCGACGATGGCGTTTTGTGGCAAAGTGGCGATCGCGCAAAAAACTGATCGTTTCCCCGACAATGGGCAAACCCAAGGAGCCAGGGGGGAGAGGGGTTTTATTCATAATGGCGACCTCAAGAGCAGGGTGTGGCTTTGATGCCCAATAGCCCCCCACCGCAGGGAGGCATTGGGTTTAGGCAGCCGCAAACACCCGCTCATACTCCTCAATCAGTTCATCGAGTTCCTCAAGAGCCTGATTAACATCAAGGCGCAACGTCCCTAAATCTGGTTGTTCGAGGAGGTTGAGTAAAAAACTGCGCTGTTCCCGGACTTGGCTCACACGCTCATGGAGGGTTTGTTCATCCATTGTTTCAGTCATCACAAAATAACAAAATATCGATAGGGGGTTTTGTGGATAGGTTAACAGGAGATGGCGGTAGAAGGGGGGCGATCGCCCCTTGCCCCTCTAAAATTCGCCACTGGAACTGTAGTTTTGATAACTGCCCCCTTCATTATCGCGTTTAGACCCCAAGAGATCGAGGCGATCGACGTTGATCACCGGCTTAGACCGGTTTAATCCCGTCGCCCGATCCTGCCAAGTTTCAATGATCAAGGTTCCCTGAATACCGACTAATCGACCTTTGCGGACATAGTTAGCTGCAATTTCTGCCGTTTTTCCCCAAATCTTGAGATTGAACCAATCTGGCTGATCATCTCGACTCATGGGACGCTTCACCGCAATGTTGAGTTCACACAACACTGACCCCGACTCAAAGTAGCGAACCTGAGGATCTGACCCAGCATGACCCACTAAATGCACAATATTTAAGCTCATCCGTCCTTCAATCCCTTTAACTGATCGGTTAGCAAAGATAGCCTGTACTATATTAACCTGTTTCCTGATCCCTGTACCGTACCCATGTAAATAATTTCCACTGTGACCTAGACGATTCGCCAAAAAGGGTATAGAATCCACATCGGTTGCATTACGAGCATCACATCATCTTAAGTTAGTCAGTACCGTATCGCACTTTGGGGGCGGAAATAAACGTGGGATTATTTAGTCGTTTTACATTGTCTCGGGACATGGGTATCGACTTGGGAACAGCCAACACCCTCGTCTATGTCTCCGGAAAAGGAATTGTTTTGCAAGAACCTTCCGTTGTTGCGATTGACCAAGACTTAAAAGTCCCCCTTGCGGTCGGGGAAGATGCCAAAAAAATGCTCGGCCGTACCCCTGGGAATGTTGTGGCGCTGCGGCCACTCCGCGATGGTGTCATTGCTGACTTTGATACGGCTGAACTGATGCTGAAGCATTTTATTCGGCAGGTACATGAAGGTCGTGCGTTAGTTTCTCCGCGCATCGTCATTGGGATTCCCAGTGGTGTCACCGGGGTTGAGCGCCGTGCAGTGATGGAAGCCGCTTCCCAAGCTGGCGCACGGGATGTTTACTTAATTGATGAGCCGGTGGCAGCCGCCATTGGTGCGGGCTTACCCGTTGCTGAACCCACCGGCAACATGATTATCGATATCGGCGGCGGAACCACCGAAGTTGCTGTCCTGAGTTTACAAGGCACAGTGCTGAGTGAATCGGTGCGGGTTGCTGGCGATGAACTGAGTGAATCTATTACCCAGTACATGAAAAAAGTCCATAACCTCGTGGTAGGGGAACGGACAGCGGAAGAAATCAAAATCCAAATTGGCTCGGCTTATCCCCTCCAAGGTGATGATGAGTTGACGATGGAAGTGCGCGGTTTACACCTCCTGTCGGGTTTACCCCGCACCGTGACGATCAAATCCTCAGAAGTTCGTGAAAGTATGTCCGAACCCTTGGCGGTGATTGTCGATGCGGTCAAGCGCACCCTGGAGCGCACACCTCCAGAACTGGCTGCGGATATCATTGATC
Organism: Spirulina sp. CCNP1310; assembly: GCF_034932185.1. Classification (NCBI taxonomy): domain Bacteria; kingdom Bacillati; phylum Cyanobacteriota; class Cyanophyceae; order Spirulinales; family Spirulinaceae; genus Spirulina; species Spirulina sp. CCNP1310. The sequence goes on from NZ_JAYGHW010000016.1 coordinate 27,754, forward strand.
GAGGGATTATGCTGGCCGGTGGTGGTGCATTGCTCAAAGGCATTGATACGTTAATCAGCCATGAAACCGGGATTGTTACCCACATTGCGGCTGACCCCCTCAGTTGTGTTGTTTTGGGAACCGGGCGTGTACTGGAGAACTTTAAACAACTAGAGCGGGTCTTTAGCAGTCGTTCACGGGTCATGTAACCTCAATCTTGTTTGCTACAATGATTCAAGATCAAGCTGCTGCTACAGCACAAAAGACTTGCAGCCGTAGGGCATACGGTGAAGAAGCTCGGCGGCGGGTAAGGTCAATAGACTCCCGACGAACTGAGAATCCCCGCCCCTTTGGGTCGGGGAATGTCAACGCAGACTGTTGAGGCAGAGTTGATGTTTACAGTGCGCCGCTGGTGGGATCGCTACGGGCCGAAGTTTTTTGTGACGGGTTTGGTGTTGGCTGTTGCCCTTTTTTTGCGCCAAACTCAAGGGGCGTTTGTTTCTGAGCTTTATTATCAAGTCGTTCAGTCTTTCCAGCCTGGCCCAACGCCCCAAGAGCGTTGGGCTGATGCGCGGGTTTCTGAGCTTGAAACGAAGTTGGTTGATCTTGAACAACAGAATCAAAAATTACAAGAACTGTTGGACTATACCGAGACCTATCAGGGGGAACTGATTGCGGCCCCTGTCATTGGCCGGAGTGTTGACCATTGGTGGAAGCAGGTGACGTTAGGCCGCGGTTCCACGAGCGGGATTAAGACGGGCTATGTGGTGAGTAGTCCGGGGGGTTTGGTGGGCCGGGTGATTAAGGTGACACCGAATACGAGCCGTGTTTTACTCGCTAGTGATCCCACCAGCAAGGTGGGGGGAAAGATTGCTCGGAATAACTTTATGGGCTATATCCGGGGTGAAGGCTCAGACACGGCGGTGATGGAATTTTTTGATAAGGTTCCGGATGTGAAGCCGGGGGATAAAATTGTTACGTCGCCGGTCAGCTATTTGTTTCCTGCTGGTATTCCCATTGGCACAGTGGAAACCGTGGATTTGGAAAAAAGCCCCGCTCCTGAGGTGGTGGTGAAGTTTACGGCTCCTTTTGATTATTTAGAGTGGGTTGTGGTTCATCCTTTTGAAAGTCGCCTTTAAGGGTTGAGGATGGAGTTGTGCTAAGATTTCTTGATTTTTCGCCACGGTTTCGCAGTTTTTGCAATTGGCTGATTGTGGTTGGCTCGATTTTGCTTTGTTTGATGATTTTACCCACCCGTTTGCCGGGGACAGAGTTGTTGGGGATTCGCCCCAATTGGTTATTGATCTGGGTGGTGGTGTGGAGTGTGAAGCGTAATGCTTATCAGGGGGCGATCGCCGGTATTGCTCTGGGCTTAATCCAGGATGGCTTAACCGCCTTTGATGGTGTGCCGATGGTGGATGGGATCATGCCCCCAAATTTTGAGGGCAGTGAGGAAAGCGCGGCGGATCTATTGCTGTCCTATCCTTCCCATGTGATTAGTCTGATGTTGGTGGGCATTTTGACGGCCAAGATTCAAAAGCAACGGTATATCCAAGAGGATTTCATTTCCATTGCCCTGATTGTGTTTGGTATGGCGGTGGTGGCTGAAACGATTACCGCGATCCAATATAGTGTCCAGGGGCTGCGGAATATTACGTTAGTCTGGACGGAACATCAGCGCATTGCCCTTTCCTCAGCTATTCTCAGTAGTCTCTGGGCCCCGGTGCTATACTATCCCCTCAATCGTTGGTGGGAATACATGAGCGATCGCGATCAATCCCTTTAATTCTTAGCTATGAACCCGATTCACATTGGCATCATCGGTGGCAGCGGCCTTTATCAAATGGAGGCCTTGACCGATATCGAAGAAATTAGCCTTGATACACCCTTTGGTTCCCCCTCTGATGCCTTGATTACGGGCAAACTCAACGGTACGCCCGTGGTTTTTCTCGCCCGTCACGGCCGCCATCATCACCTCACTCCGACAGAATTACCCTTTCGCGCCAATATCCACGCCATGAAGCAGTTGGGGGTGGAATATTTGATCTCTGCTTCGGCGGTGGGTTCACTCCAAGCGGAGGCTAAACCTTTGGATATGGTGATCCCGGATCAGTTTATTGATCGCACCCAGCACCGCAAGGCGACATTTTTTGAAGCGGGGATTGTCGCCCATATTGGGTTTGGCCATCCGGTTTGTCCGGAATTAGCCAGGCTATTGGGGGACGCGGTGGAGAGTTTGAACCTGCCGGAGGTTGGGCTGCATCGGGGCGGAACCTATGTTTGTATGGAGGGGCCGGCTTTTTCCACTCAGGCGGAATCGAACCTCTATCGCAGTTGGGGGGCGATGGTGATCGGGATGACAAATTTAACCGAGGCGAAGCTAGCGCGGGAGGCAGAAATTGCCTATGCAACGCTGGCGTTGGTGACGGATTACGATTGCTGGCATCCTGACCATGATCATGTCACGGTAGAGATGATTATTGATCATCTCCACCGCAATGCTCACAATGCCCAGCAGGTGATTCAAACCGTGGTGGCCAAGTTGGCAGCCAATCCCCCAGTTTCGGAGGCTCATCAGGCCCTTAAGTACGCGATTCTCACGCCTTTAGACAAGGCTCCAGCCGAAACAAAGGCGAAACTAGAGGTGATCCTACGCAAATATTTGTAGGTCTTCAGGTTATGGCGAAAAATTGGGGGGGCGAAAAATTTTTGTGCCTCCGGCAGGCTTACGCCAACGCCCCTACGCTCCGTGGCCGGTTTTTGCTTCTTCGGCGACAATTTCCACCGAGTCGGCAGCTAATTGGGTGAGAACGGCTTGGGCGGCTTCTCCCCCTAGGCGGTTGAGGGCTTGGGCGAGGCGATAACGGACTTGCCAGTCTGGATCGTTTTGGAATGGGAGTAAAAGGGGGATAGCGCGGGGATCGCCCAGTTCGCCAAAGGCACTGATGGCAGCGGTTTGGAGCAGGTTGTTGTCAGATGCGATCGCATCCGCCAGAATGTCAAACCCACGGGGATCCCCCATTTCCCCCAAGGCCGCCACAATACTAAATTGCAAAAGCCATTCTGAACTGCCTTCGTAGGCGGCTTTAAGATCGGCAAAGCCTTCGGTGAGTTTGAGGGCGGCGATCGCATCCGCCGCCGCCGATTGCACATCCACCTCAGAATCATGGAGGAGTACCTCCCGCAACAAGCTCAAGGTTTTCTCCGGGTCTATCACCCCAAGGCGATCCATCTGGCTCACCGCTGCGTAGCGGACTCGCGCCTGGGGGTCGGCTAAAACCGGCTGAATCAGTGCAAACCCCGTGGCATTATCCAAGTGGCGCAGTTGGTTAAGGCCGCTAATGCGATCGCCATAGTCCTCGGAACTTAACAACGCTTGTACTGATTCAGGGGTGATGCTCATAGAAAATTTGCCAGTCAGTTGTACAACATTGAGGCGATCCTAGCTAAAACCTTCGCTGGCGGCCATGGCTCGAATAATATCACTATGGGAGATAATCCCCACCACTTGACCGGCTGCATTCACCACAGGTAAACGGCGGATATGCTTCTCATGCATGACCTTCGCCGCTTCGCGGAGATTTTGCTCCGGGCGAATGGTAATCGGTTTATGGGTCATCACCTCCCCCACGGTTTGCCCTAGGGATTTGTGCAGTTCCTGCTCATAACGGGCAGGATTTTGCAGAAAAATCACACTATCAAGGAACATCACATAGGGCGGGGGATCAGCCCCCGTTTCTTGCCACATCAAATCCGTATCGGCTAATACGCCCACCAGTTTGCCCCCTTCATCCACCACCGGCAGGCCGCTAATTTGCTTTTCGGCCAGCAGTTGGATGGCTTCCCGTAAAGAAGTTGCCGGAGTGACCGTAATCGGCGTGGGAGTCATAAACTCCGCCACAGTTTTCGTCATAAACCTATAGGTTTGGAAAAGTTCGCCCTTCCATTGTAGGGAATTCGGGGATCGCCCTTGGGATTGCGTCAAGGATTGTTACAGGGCGTGGGAAGTGGAGAGAGTGAGGCCCTTTAGAATGGGAGGGTTCATTCCTGAGGTTCTGTATGGTTTCTGCCCCTGATCGCCGTCAATATGCCCCTGCTACTGAACGTAACCGTGATCCCATCCTGAAAGTGCTACAGCAGGTTTTACCGCCCCAGGGTACGATTTTGGAAATTGCCAGCGGGACAGGACAGCACGCGATTTACTTTGCCCCAGCCCTAGCGCCTCGGCTTTGGTTGCCCAGTGAATTTGACCCGGAACTACAGGCGAGTATTTTGGCTTGGCGGCATCGTCACCCCGCCGCTAATTTAATGGCCCCCATTGTCCTGGATGCTGGCGATCGCCCCTGGTCGATTGAAGCCGGAACCCTGCCCCCGGATTGCACCGCCGCTGATCTCCAACGGGAACCGATCTCTGCCATTATTGCCATCAATCTCATCCACATTGCCCCTTGGTCAGTGGCCTTAGGGTTACTCGCCGGAGCCAGTCGTCTCTTGCCCTCGGGGGGAATCTTGTATCTTTATGGCCCCTTTATTGAGCCGGACAAACCCCTCACCCCCAGCAATTTGGCCTTTCATCAATCCCTCCAATTCCGCAATCCCGCTTGGGGTTTGCGGGATCTCGGCATTCTCCAAGCAGCAGCGGAGGCTGAAGGTCTACAACTTCAACAGGTGTCCTCAATGCCGGCCAATAATCTTTCCGTGGTTTTGCGTAAATAAGCCAAGGGAGAAAAATCCTCCGCCTCGGAACATCTTCCCCCAAAGGAACCGTCATCAATCTAGAATTCTCCGGATAGAGTGAAACCTAAACGTAAAACTTTTCAGGGTCTTCAGCCTGGGCGGCTGTATCCCCAACAGTGCTAAATCCAGCGGTTGAAAGGCAAATAGAACTTTTTCTCTCAAGGATCGAATTTTGCTACCCTAGGGAGTAGGGTGTTTGCCTATCCCCTTGCCAGCAGGTTGTTCGCTGGGATAAAGAACCGCCAACCCACCCAAATAACTTGGTGATTGAGTACAAATGTATGTTAAGGGTTTAGTCTGGATACACGCTAGCACCGTTGACTGCAATTCAGGGTGTATCCACGGTGATTGTGCATGAGTTACCCGGGAACTTTCGATGGTTTAGATCTATGAAATTTGAAGACATTCACACTTTTTTTAACAACCCGCCTCCCCATTACCTGAATCGGCAATTGGCGGTCTGCTACGTGCTTTCGGTGCTGCTTCACCGGGAGTCCTACGGTACAGAGTTGATTGAACAACTAGAACAAGATTACCCCTGTTATCGGCTTTCTGACACAGTGCTCTATGGAGCGCTCAAGTTCTTAGAGCAGGAAAAAACGGTCGTGGGTTATTGGAAGAAGGTTGAAGGAAGGGGCCGTCCCCGCCGAATGTACCAGTTGAACGAGGCTGCCCAGCCTCAAGCCGAGGAACTGGCTTGGTATTGGCAACGCTATGTGCGCCAGGATCCTCAAGTTTTGGCGATGTAAGCGATCGCCCCTTTCTCCTATCAATCAAGACCACAACCCAACCGACTGGATCCCCACGATCCGTCGGTTTTTGGTAGGCAATTCTGAGGGGCCATGGGGTGAGAGTGACTTTCGGAACCCTGGCTTAAAGGGGAGAGGCGATCGCTGTATAGTGATTGAAAACCTTTTAATCTTTTGATCAACCGATGAAACCCCTACGTTCCCTCTTGATGTTATGCCTCGTCATGGTGACGATAACCCTCACCGCCTGCGGTGGCGATGTGGTGAAAGCTCCCCCCACCTACACCCCAGAAAAAATTGCCGCCATTGAACGCGCCATAGCTCCCATTGAAGCAGTACATGACCGGATGCCAGAATTGGGCAACTATGTCGCCGCGAAGGACTGGAATAATATCAAGTCTTTCCTCCATGGCCCCTTAGGGGGTCTGCGATCCACCCTTGGCTATCTGGATCGCAGTTTGCTCCTGAAAAAAGATCAAGGGGAAGCCACCGCCCGTGCTGAAGCCTTGTTTGCCGATATTGAGCAATTAGATTCTGCGGCCAGTGAGCAGGTGGGCAACATTGCCCAAGAGGTTTATGGTAAAACCGTGGCGGATTTTGATGCTTATCTAGAGTTCATCCCCCACACCCCCGACGCATGAGCCGCGTCGTGATTGTTGGGGGCGGCGTAGTCGGAACCCTGGTGGCCTATGAATTGAGCCGCTTGGGCCAAACTGTCACCCTCTGCGAACAGGATACGCCTGGGGCTGGCTCCACAGGGGCCGCCCTTGGGGTGTTGATGGGTATTATCAGCCAAAAAACGACGGGACGGGGTTGGCGTTTGCGGGAGCAAAGCATCCGTCGCTATCAAACCCTGTTGCCGGAATTGGCCGCGCTCACGGGACGGACGATCCCTCACAATCCTCATGGTATTGTGATGCTCCGTTTTGCGGATGATCCCCGTGATCATCGTTGGCAACGACTGCAAGCGGTGCGGGACAAACAGGGTTGGCTCTTGGAACTCTGGGATCGGGAGGAATTGCGATCGCACTGTCCCCAGTTGGAGAGCGATCGCCTCTTGGGGGCTGTCTATTCTTCCCAAGATGGCCAAATTGATCCCCGCGCCCTCACCGCTGCCCTCTGGGCCGGGGCGCAGCATTATGGGGCAGATTGTCGCTCAGGCACAACAGTAGAAGGCTTTAGTTGCGATCAACAACGCTGTACAGAAGTGAGCGCCAACGGGCAAACCTTGGCCTGTGATTGGCTGATCTTGGCCGCCGGATTAGGCTCCACCCCTTTAACCGCTCAACTTCAGCAATCCGTCGAAATTCAGCCCGTGTTGGGCCAAGCCTTTCGCGTTAAGTTACCGCAACCCTTGAATCCTGGGGATTTTGCGCCAGTCATTTCGGGGGAAGATGTCCATCTTGTCCCCTTAAGTCATGGGGAATATTGGGTTGGGGCAACGGTGGAATTTCCCGATGATCAAGGGGTTGTGGTTGCCGATCCCGGTTTAAAAGAGCAGGTTTGGCAACAGGCGATCGCCCTTTGTCCCACCTTAGCCGCTGGAGAAATCGTCGAAACTTGGTCAGGTTTACGGCCCCGGCCCCAAGGCCAGCCTGCCCCTCTCATTGGCCCCCTACCGGGTTATACCAACGTCCTCCTCGCCACGGGCCACTACCGCAACGGCGTATTGCTAGCTCCTGCCACTGCTCAGGCGATCTCTAAGGCAATTTGTGGCATAATAACTTAGCCGCTCAAAGCAAGAGTCAACAAAATTTAGTCAGATCAGCCCCATAGGGGCGATCGCCAATCCCCAAGCCCGCACCCCATCGGCTGATTGCGATCAATACAAAAAACTTCCCGAAATCTAGCCATAGGATTGGCTAGATTTTTTTGCATCTAATTGCCCTCACATCGCCATCAACCCTTTTGTGCTACAATTCGGTATGCTTTTTGTCATTTGAGAGCCTTAAGCCCGCTTCTCTGCGATTCGAGGAATTTCCATGGCCAGTAACTACAGTGCAGATCAAATTCAGGTTCTCGAAGGGCTAGAGCCTGTCCGTAAACGCCCCGGTATGTATATCGGCACCACCGGCCCCAGAGGTTTGCACCATCTTGTTTATGAAGTGGTGGATAACTCCATCGATGAAGCTTTGGCGGGCTACTGCACCCATATTGAGGTGGAGTTAAATGCCGATGGTTCCGTGTCTGTGGCCGACGATGGTCGCGGCATTCCCACAGGAATCCATCCCACCACCGGCAAATCTGCCTTAGAAACGGTGATGACGGTGCTCCACGCTGGCGGCAAATTTGGCGGCGGTGGTTATAAGGTTTCCGGGGGGTTACATGGGGTTGGCGTTTCTGTCGTCAATGCCCTTTCCACCTGGGTGGAGGTGACGGTACGGCGGGATCAAAATATTTATACCCAACGCTACGAAAAGGGTGATCCCGTCAGTGGCTTAGAAACCGTCCCCGATCCTCAACAGGAATTTACCGGCACAGCTTTAACATTTCTCCCTGATAACACGATTTTTACGGAAACCGTTGAGTTTGAATACAACACGCTTTCCGGTCGTCTGCGGGAATTGGGCTATCTCAATGCGGGGGTGAAAATTACGTTTAGCGATCGCCGCCTCGATCCCCCACGGGTTGAAACCTACTGTTATGAAGGGGGGATCAAGGAATACGTCGCCTACATGACCCGTGATAAAGAACCCCTCCATACGGACATTATCTATGTGGAAGGGGAGCGGGATGGGGTGACGGTGGAGGTAGCCTTACAGTGGTGTATTGATTCCTATAGCGACAATATTCTTGGTTTTGCCAATAACATTCGCACCATCGACGGCGGCACACACCTGGAAGGCTTAAAGGCTGTTCTCACTCGCACGATGAACAATGTGGCCCGTAAGCGCAACAAGATTAAAGAGAATGAGGCCAATTTGGGGGGGGAAAACGTGCGGGAAGGTTTAACCGCCGTCATTTCCGTCAAGGTTCCCGATCCGGAATTTGAGGGACAGACAAAAACCAAACTGGGGAATAGTGAAGTGCGGGGGATTGTGGATTCCTTGGTGGGGGAGGTGTTGAATGAATATTTAGAATTCAACCCCGCTGTGGCGGATACGATCATCGAGAAGGCGGTGCAGTCCTTTAAGGCGGCGGAAGCAGCCCGGCGGGCGCGGGAGTTGGTGCGGCGCAAATCGGTATTAGAATCTTCCCCCCTGCCGGGAAAATTGGCAGACTGTAGCTCCCGTGATCCGAAAGAGTCGGAAATTTTCATTGTGGAAGGGGATTCAGCGGGGGGATCAGCTAAACAGGGGCGCGATCGCCGCATTCAGGCAATCCTGCCGTTACGGGGCAAAATCCTCAATATCGAAAAAACCGATGATGCCAAGATCTATAAAAACAATGAAATTCAAGCACTGATCACCGCCCTCGGCTTGGGGATTCGCGGCGAAGATTTCAACCCCGCCCAACTGCGCTACCACAACATCATCATCATGACCGATGCCGATGTAGATGGGGCCCACATTCGCACGTTGCTGTTAACTTTCTTTTTCCGCTATCAACGGGACTTGATTGATCAGGGCTACGTGTATATTGCCTGCCCCCCCTTGTATAAGTTGGAGCGGGGGCGCAATCACCAATATTTGTATAGCGATCGCGAACTGGCTCAAGCGATTCGCGAATTTCCCGACAATGCCAACTACACGATCCAACGGTTTAAGGGTTTGGGGGAAATGATGCCCCAACAGCTTTGGGATACCACCATGAACCCAGAAAGCCGGATGTTGAAAAAAGTGGAAATTGAAGATGCCGCCGAAGCGGATCGGATTTTCACTGTCCTCATGGGGGATAAGGTGGCTCCCCGCCGGGAATTTATCGAAACGGAAGGGCCGAAGCTGAATCTAGACCAATTGGATATCTAACGGCTGCATTTGCTGGGGACAGTATCTAATCTGAGATCCGCTCAATCAGGGGGCGAAAAATTTTTCGCCCCTACAGAGATCAACGATGCAGCCAGATTTCACGGCCATTGCCACCGCTTCGGGAATCCCCTTAGGCTGGACTGTTGTAGTCTGTTGAGCATCACTGAGGGGATCAAGATATGGGGCGTAGGAAACGGTGGCAAACTTGGCTTGAATCTCGTTGGGTCTCGCCGGCCTTTGGCGGTGGGGTGTTGCTGGCCATTGGTATTTGCTTTTTTGGGGCAGCAACGAATACGATGGCGGGCTGGCTCTATGTGATTAGTGGTTTAATGTTTGCCCTCTTGGGTTTGGGGGCGATTTTACCGGGGCGATCGCTCCGAGATTTAAAAGTAGAACGACAGCAGATCCCCCCGGTGAGTGTGGGGGATCTGTTGCGGGTTGAAGTGAGGATCACCAACCCGACGACAAAGCCGAAAATGTGGCTGCAATGTTTAGAAGCCCTCCCTCCGGCTTTGGGGATCGCGAAGCCTATGGGGATTGAAATCATTCCCCCCCAAAAGACCTACAACGCCACGAGCCATTACCGGGCAACTCGTCGGGGGGTGTATCGTTGGCCGGGCCTGTTTGTCCGTACTGCCAGCCCTTTGGGTTTGTTTTGGTCGCGGCGGTGGCGATCGCTCCCTGCGCAAGCGATCGTTTATCCGCAAATTTTGCCCCTACGCCGCTGTCCCTTGATCGACAGTCTCCAGCACGATGAGCAGGTGCAATGGCAGCGAGAACACCGCTACGAAGCGGCCACGGAAGGGATTACTAAAGCCCTCCGCCCCTATCGCTTTGGCGATCCCACCCGGCTGATCCATTGGCGCACCAGTGCCCGCTTTGGCACGCTCCAAGTCCGGGAACTGGAAATTCTCACCAGTGGCCGGGAGATGATTATTGGGTTAGATACGGCGGCCCCCTGGTTGCCGGAGCAGTTTGAAGATGCGGTAACGGCGGCTGCTTCCCTCTATTTCTACGCTAGCCGCGCCCAGTTGGGGGTAAGGCTCTGGACTGCTAGCACCGGGGCAGTTCAGGGGAATCGCGTCGTCTTGGAAACCTTGGCCGCCACAGAATACGCCGAAACCCCTACCCATGAACCACCCCGCCAAACCCCTTTACTGTGGCTGACGGCCAACCCCCAACCGAATACCCAATTACCCCAGGGTAGTTTAACGCTGCTGTTTGTGCCAGCGGGATCAACAACAGCACAGGCGGGGGTAGCACAGCTTTTGATGCGGGGCGATCGCCCCCTCACCGAGGAACTGAGCCAATCCATGCCCCGTATTTAGGTTTCAGGGATGGCATGGTGTTCTAGGGCCAACTGCACCAATTGATCCACCAGATCAGGGAATGTCACCCCCGTTTTTCCCCATAACTGCGGGTACATACTCAGGGACGTAAACCCCGGCAATGTATTAATTTCATTGATGAAAATTTCCCCCGTGGCCTCCACATAGAAAAAGTCCACCCGTGATAAACCGGCTCCATCGACAGCTAAGAACGCATCAATAGCCATGGCTTGGATTTTCGCCACCACCTCCGCCGGTAAGGGAGCGGGCATCAGCAGATTAGCGCGGCCATCGGTGTATTTGGTTTCGTAATCATAAAATTCCGCATCAAAGGTGATTTCCCCCACAATGGAGGCTTTGGGGTTCTCATTCCCCAACACTGCACATTCCACCTCCCGCGCCACAACCCCCGCCTCAACAATAATGCGGCGATCGTACCCTGCGGCTTGATCTAAGGCGGCTTCTAACTCGCTGCGGCTTTTCACCTTAGCAATGCCTACGGAAGATCCTAAATTTGCCGGTTTGACAAACATGGGGTAATCCAATTGGGCCTCGATATCATCACAGAGCTTAGGGAATACGCAGGGATTTGACCAGATTTGCGATCGCGTCACCCCCACATACTTCACCTGGGGCAAACCCGCCGCCGCAAAAGCCGTCTTCATCGCCAGCTTATCCATCCCCACCGCTGAACCCAGCACCCCACTCCCTACATAGGGAACCTGCATTAACTGCAATAGCCCTTGAATCGTGCCATCCTCCCCATTGGGGCCATGGAGAATGGGAAACCACACATCAACAGTGGCCGCTTCCGAGGGAAATTGCCAGCGAGGGTTTTCTGAGAGGGCGAAAGATTTTTCGCCCCTACGATGGGTTTCCCCCTGCAAAACCGCCGCCGCCACCTCTGGGCCACGCCAGATCCCATTCCTTTGAATATAGAAGGGGGTGACTTGGTATTTCTCGCGGTTGCTCTCGGTATTGAAGCCCTGGGCGATCGCCCGCGCCGAAATCACCGACACCTCATGCTCCCCCGAACACCCCCCAAACAACAAACCCACATTTAACTGCCCCATCGATCCTCCTGAGCAACGACCCATTATTTAAGAACCCCGCGATTCTACCACCGTTATTCGGTAGGAGAGGGGCGATCGTCATCGGTAGCGCCCCTCGAAGTGCATTTGTATTGTGAATTCTGTGGACACTTCCCAAACTTCCCTTAATTCCAAATTTCTTAAAACCCGCAAAGCCATACGTGCGGAGAGCTTCAGAGAATTCGCCGCAACAATCGAAAAAATATTTCCAAAAAAGTGTTGACAAGCCATAGGGAAGTAGCTATATTGATAAATGCGCGGCAAACGAAACGCAGCGCACCGAACCTAGAAAAAAGAATAG
>NZ_JAYGHW010000017.1:0-37523 GCF_034932185.1 Spirulina sp. CCNP1310
CGCATTGCTCCCGCGACAGAATCAGAAGCACGGCAGATCCCGGTGGAAATTCTCCTCGATAATCCTGATGGGCAATTGCGGGGGGGGATGTTGGCGCGGGTGACGTTTTTAGCCGCCACACCGGAGCGGTTTGTGATTCCGGAATCTGCCCTTCAGGGGGATGAGAACCAACCCCAGGTTTTTGTGCTGCGGGGGGAAGACCGGGTGGAGGCGAAAATGGTGTTTGTGGGCGATCGCCGCGATGGGGAGGTGGAAGTGTTATCGGGCCTCACCCCGAGCGATCGCATTATTATCAACAGCGCTCAACCCTTAGAATCTGGGGCCACAGTACGGTTGAGCATTTTATCCCAATAGCCTAGGCCACGGGGGTTTGCACCCGTTGGACAGTGGCCATAGCCTCCACCAAACGGCGTACCGCTGCTACCATCGCCACCGGGTCATTGAGTTGGTTAATCGCCGAACCCACGCCCACCCCAGCGGCCCCGGCGGCAATGGCCAAGGGGGCCGTCACATCGGATAACCCAGAAGCACAGAGGACGGGAACCGTCACCGCTTTGCTAATCACGCTGGCTGCGGCCAAGGTGGGGGCCGCCTTTTCAATCAAGCCCAACGTGCCACTGTGAGCCGGTTGGCTACTGGTTCCGCCTTCGGTTTGGATGATATCTGCTCCGGCCGCCACCAAAGCCTCCGCCAGTTCCACCTGTTGATCCAACTCCAAAATATGGGGAACCGTCACCGAAAGCATCACATCGGGGAGGAGAGCGCGGGTTTGTTGGGTCAACGCCAACACTTCCGGTGCTTCAAAGCGACGACCCTGGGCATAGAAACTATCAAAGTTGCCAATTTCCACCAGATCAGCCCCCGCTGCCATCGCCGCGACAAACTGCTGTGGCTCCACCGCCGAAACACAAATGGGCAACGGGGTCAATTGCCGCGCCAACCGCACCAAATCGGGATCAGCGGCAATATCCACAAACGTCGCCCCGCCTGCCGTTGCCGCCTGCACCGTTGCTGCCACACGGTCGGCATCAAAGTTGTGCAATCCACTGATCACTTTCAGGGCGTTGTGGTGCGCTAAAGCAGTACGGAGTTTAAGATTCATGCTCATAGACTTGTCAATTGAGGGTGATTTTAGTCGATACTGTATAGTATCAAGCTCAAGGCTAATCTGGCGGAATCAACCGAGGGAGTAGCGGGCTTGGGGGCGATCGCCCTTTCGCTGTGACCCCACTCATATCATGGGGGCATAGAGTCGCTCTATTCTAGGTATCGTTGCGGTGCTTCCTGCCCCAGCCCGCCACAATGCTTCAGATCCTGAACAAAAAGCGTCTTTTGATCGTCCATCACAATTTGTAATGGGGCAGGAAAGGTTTCCAGGGTGTGTGTAGATCCAATTATTCAAGAGGCATCCTTTACCGATGATCAGCAATGGGAGTTCTCTAGCCTTCAGAGTCCAGAGGGTTGAATGGTGTTGAATCCTGTCGCCAATGCGATCATCAGTATCAGACTGTCTACTTCATGTCAGTCCTTACCTTCAGCCAGATACACCATGCCGTTTCAACCTGGTAATTTGTCAGAATTCCACAGCGATGTGTTTGAACAAACCATCCTGGGCAAGCTGTGTGGAACCTCAACCCGTTTCCGCGATCGCTACTTGGTGTTGCGGATGTTGGGGCGGGGCGGTTTTGGCGTGACGTTTTTAGCGCGGGATATGGTGTTGCCGGGCCAGCCCTTCTGTGTGATTAAACAACTTTGCCCCCGCGTCAGCGAACTCAAGGCCCTCGACACCGCCCGCCACCGCTTCAAACGGGAAGCGAAAATCCTCGCCACCCTCGGGAGCCATTCCCAAATTCCGATGTTGTTGGATTACTTCGTTGTTGAGGATGAGTTTTATCTGGTTCAGGAATATATCAAGGGGGCAACCCTGGCCCGGTTAGTGCGCCGTCAGGGGGTGCAACCGGAGCCGATTGTCCGGCGAATTCTCCGGGAAGTCGTGAAGTTGCTGGATTTTGTCCATGGTCAAGGGGTAATCCACCGGGATATTAAGCCTCAAAATATTATCCTTTCCCAAGACCGGCAGATCGTCCTGATTGACTTCGGGGCGGTGAAGGCAGAACTGGCCCAGGTGGCCGATAGTAGCGTCCAGGGAGGGGTGACGACCCATTTTGTGGGGACGGTGGGGTTTGCCCCCCCGGAACAATTTTCCCTGCGCCCCGTCTACGCCAGCGATATCTACGCCCTGGGTGTGACCTGCCTTTACCTGCTCACGGGCAAAGCTCCCCTCGATTTCAAAAGTAACCCCCGCACGGGGGAACTCTATTGGCAGGATAAGGTGGAGGTGAGCCGCAGTTTTCAGCAGATTCTCACCCGGATGCTCCAACCCAGCCCCCACGATCGCTACCAAACGGCGGCGGAAATGTTAAAGGAGTTTGAGGCGATCGCCCCTCGGGATAATCTCGCCAACTGCATGAACGCCAAAACCACCGAGCCGGAACCGCCTCCCCGCCGACGCATTTCCGAACTAGCCCGCACCGCCGAAGCCATTCGCATCCGCAACACCCGACGCACCCCCCCTCCCCAACCCCCCCATAATTTTTTACGAAACTCTGGCTAGGGGCTGCAACCCTTCATACCTCGTTCAGATCAAGCTCCATTGATGGGCATTGATCGGCTGAAACACCCTAAACTCGTTCCGAATTTATTTTTGCTGAGGGCCAGAGGATAATCGCCATAACCTCATCCGTCCCGATAGACTAGGAATAATGGATTTGCTAAGTTCAGGGGGGAGCGATTGGCGGGTCAGTTTAGAGCGGATCAGTTTAAAAATGATAGTGATGAACCCATGACAACAATCCGGTTTGTACCGGAAAAGTTGCATGAGTCCAGTCGTGCTGTCTCTGATGTGGGCGGCCAACTCTTGGATCGGGGCATCCAGCACCACCAACAGGGGCGCAATCAAGAGGCGATTTTAGTCCTCCAACAGGCTTTAGATGTGTTTGCCCAAACCAAGCAGCCCCATAATCAGGTTAAGGCTTTTTACTATTTGGGTTTGGCCTACTACTCCGATAATGACTATTCCCAGGCCCAAACAGCGGCCCAATTGGGTTTAGAGCTTGCTGCCACCCTCAATGATCAGCGCTTAAAGGCGCAAGTTCTCAGCCTGTTGGGCAATACCTACCGCCATCAGGGCAATTACGGAAAAGCGTTGGATGTGCAACAGCGGGGCTTAAAGCTGTTTCTGCGTTTAAAGGATCGCAGTGGGGCGATGGCGATGTTGAATAACTTGGGTTTAGCCTATAAGGCCCAAGGGGATCATCAGGAGGCGATTAATTGCCAGAAGCGGGCCTTGACCTTTGCAGAATCCCTTGGGGATGCGGGAACCATCGCCCAAATTCTCAAAAATTTGGGCAATGCCTACTACTCCTTGGGGGATTATGGGGAGGCGATCGCCTATTATGAGCGCCGTCTGGCCTTAGCCCAACAACAGGGGGAATCCCGCACGGCATTACAAGTGCTGCGGAATTTAAGTAATGCGGCCTACAGTGTGGGCAATTATGATCAAGCCATTAGCTATAGTCAACAGCGGTTGGCCCTGGCCCAATCCCTAGAGGATTTCCGGGCCGAGGAGCAATCCTTGGGAAGTTTAGCAGTAGCCTATGAGGCCCTTGGGGATGCGGAGGCGGCGATCTGTCATTATGAACAACGGCTCCAACTGGCTCAACAATGGGGCGATCGCCGTCTAGAACAACAGGCCCTCAGCAGTCTGCGCACCGCCTGCTATGCCTTGGGGGACTATGCCCGCCTGATGCAATATCGCAGCGGGAATCCGACGGAGGTTTAAGGGGCAAATTTCCCGCTTAAATGGGGCGATTTTGGCACTCATTTAGGATGTTCATCGCCCCGCTGAGATCCGTGCAAACCTATGGGTTTTGGTTAGAATTGCTATAAAATGAGCAGGAGTTCGCTGTTTGCTGCTGTTTGCTGTTGAAAGTGTCGCGCTCAACCACAATCCCCATTCCCTTTTGACGATAGGAGAAGAAACACCATGGAACCTAATGTTCAAGCTTCACAAACCGAAACGGCACAACAGCCTGCTGGTTTAAAAAATGACCCTTCTGGTGCGATTTCCCCCGCATCTTCCCCTGCGGCGGGTCAGGAATGGCAGGAATGGCTAGAGCCAGTTTCAGAATTTTTGGCTAAACTGCCGGATTATCTGGGTAAATTTTTCTCAGACTACCAACAACCGTTAATCACCGTTGGCTTAATTATTGCGGGGATTATCACCGTCAAGCTGACCTTGGCTTTGTTGTCAGCGATTAATGATGTGCCTCTGTTGGCCCCTGTGTTTGAATTGGTGGGCATCGCCTACACCGCTTGGTTTGTTTATCGCTATCTCCTCCAATCCAAAACCCGTAGTGAGTTAGTTCAAGAGTTTCACAATCTCAAGGCTGAAGTTTTAGGACGGACGGAATCCAAAAGCTAACCGCAACGGGGAACAACCCCATCGGCATTTGAGGGAGATGTAGCGAGGCTGCATCTTTTTTTTTCCTCTGGAGCATGAAACGAGCGGGGGTCAAGGCGGTAGGATTGAGGGAATTGACCGGAAACGAACTAAACCTTAGGGGTTGATGCGATCGCCACAAACACCATTTTTGCAACATTTTGTCTTGGGCTTCTTGGCCTTTGGGGTGGGGTTGACGTTGGGGTTATTGCTCCACCGTGACATGACTGCGGCGGTAATGACCGGGGTGATCACCGTTCCCGTCGGCTATGGTGCGGCCTTGGTGACGGAACTGCGCCATCTTCAGCGCGATCGCCAACAGCGCAATTCCCTCCGCCATCAAATCCATGGCCTGCAATCCCAACGCCAGAGCCTCCACCAAGCCGTGAATGCGGCGTTACAAACCCAAGGTGAGGTGGAAAACAATTTACAATCTTTAGAACTGGAGCGCGATCGCCTCCTGGATCGCATCGCTGAACTCCATCAATACCGCAACGAACTGATCCACGAACTCCAACAAATTCAGCCCCCCACCTATCCCCAATCCCTCAACGCGCCCCCACCCCCCAACCCCGAAACCCAACAGCAACAGGAGCAATACCTCCAACGGCTCAACCAGGCGATCGAAGTAGCCCAAACCGACATCCTCGATCAACAGGAGGCCCTCGACGCACTCCAACAGGAGCAGGTGGAATTACACCGCATCAAAGCCGCCCTTCAGCAAGAAACGACCCAACTGCGCCACAGCCTCAGCCGCCTCAAAACCCAACGGGATGATCTCGATGGGGCGGTGACAGTTTTGCAAGCCACCGCTGGCGAGTTAGAGCCTCAGGTGGCCAAGCTCCAGGCAACGAAGGCAGAAGTTGAGGAGCGGATCACCGCCCTCCAGCAGGAACAGGATCAGCTGCTCCCGACCCTAACGGCATTGCACAACCAACAGCAGGAACTGTTGGCTCAAATTCAACACCAGGAAACCACAATCACAGCCCGCCAGGAAGCCTATCAGGCCCTAGAGGCGGACTATCAGCAACTCCAAGGGGCCGTCCAACAGGAGCAAAGCCGCTTGATTGCCCTGCAAACCCAAGTCACCACCCTAGAGCAGGAACTCGCAGCCCTCCAACAGCCGGAACTCCCCGATCGCCTCTATGTTCTCGCCAGTGAATGGCATCAATTCCTCCAAACCTTAACCCGCAGCGATCGCCAGGCCATGGGGGCGATTCTAGCCCAGGATGAAGGGGCGGTGAAAACCATCAGCGCGGCGGCGGGGCTAACGGTGGCGGCGTTGATTGAGTCCCTCAATGAAAAGGCGGTGATGACGCTGGGGGATTTGTTGTTGGAGTTTGATGACAAGACCGGCCTGCTGACGATGAACGAAGACTACGCGATCATCCTTTCCGGTTCGGTGGCGATTTTATTTACCGAGTTGTTGGCGTTGGGGGATCAGGACTAAACACAGCCTTCGATAAAGCCCACTTCTGGGAGCTTGCCGCTGCGGATGGTGGTCACTTCCCCCGCTTCGTTGGTTTCAAACAAAACACGATAGTTGCGGCTTGCTGCTTCCTGGGGCGTGAAGATCAGGTATTCACCGCCGGGGATATATTCATGGGCTTCAGCTTCAATCTGGCCGGGGTAAAGGTTGCGGATTTTATCAGCGGAATCGCCAATTTTTGCGCCGCTGCGGGTGGTAATGTCATTGCGCCATACCTCCGCTCGGGCGATCGCCCCATCCGTGACCATAAACGCCACATCGGCAAACCCTTCCACCTCATAATATCGACAGCCATATTCCTCCCCACCACTGGCTCGCTCCTTAAAGGTTTGGCCGGTAGCTGCTTCCGCTTGGGCGATGGTCATGCCGATTTCAACAGGCCCCAAAGCCGTTAATGTCAGTTGGCTACGGGTGCTCAAGGGGGTTGTCGTCGGGGTGGGAACCGTTTGGGGGGCTTGGGCGGGGGCTTCCGTTTCGGCTGGCTCCTCCGGCTCCTCCCCCTGCTCGATGGGTTCAGGACTGGCGGGTAAATCCGCCGATGGGCTGCTAGGAGGGGCTGAACCGGCGCAGGCGGTTAATAGTAGGAGGGTGACACCAAAGGCCACGGTGGGGATGGGGTGCGATCGCCAGTTGAACATTTTAATCTCCTAACCCAGTCGGGGATCTATCGCGCAGTCTATGTTTAGATCTTACAACCGCGATCGGGGGGCATTCCGGAGATGTTGCAATCCTACAACTGTCTCCATTGCTCAATCTCCCAGATCAACCCAAAACCCCTCCTTTTTCCACACCGAAGGTGTTTAGGGGGGCAGGGGGGATCGTGCTACGTTTAAAGCTTAGGATCCCCCCGGCTACGCCGACCCCCTTTTTAAGAGAGGGGTTATCTCAGAACCCCTCTCTTAAAAAGGGGTTGATGTCAGAACCCCCCTTGTTAAGGGGGGCAGGGGGGATTCTCCCCTTAGTAACTAAAGGAAACCCGCGAGCCGGGGCGAATATCGAGATGCCAGAACCCCTTGCTGGGGCCAGCCAAACCCACACCCTTCACCTCCGGCACAGCGCGAATGGCATCCAAAAGACCTTGATAATCACCATTGAGGGGACTCACATCTAAGGCACGGCCATATTTGTGCTGCGACTTACCCACCCCAATGGCAAGATTGGGAGGACGGTAGGCACTGGTGATCGTAATCGGAGAACCAAATTTGGTGCGAACTTTACCAAACGCCTTGGCCATGGCAATCATGTTCGTCACCACCTGTTCCGGACTGCCAAACTCCGAGGTTCCATAGGGCAGACGGGTGAGGTTGTTGGTCATTTCTCCCCAGGTAATAAAACTCCCCGGCACAATCATTTCATTGGCATAAATCAAACCCACCTTGGGTAACGTGGCCGAGGCTCCGGATTTAGTTCCAGCATTGAGGTTGGTGGCAGTGGGCTTGGGAGCTTGGTCAATCACCTCATGTTTGGGTTCAATATCCGCCAGGGCATCAATGGTACTGGGGCCCAGGTCAGCGGGAAAGGCCAGATAGAAATCCTTTTTAAAGGCCGCCAACGCTGCCAAGGTTTTCGGCCCCACCAAACCATCAGCATCGGTGGGAGCCAAATACCCCCCGACAGCCAATTGGGCTTGCACCCAACGGACTGTTTCGCGATCCTTCACATCTTTTAACGGTACAGACCCCAACAATTGCGGCTTCTTGCTCATGATTAAACACACCTTTTCATTTAAGGAAAAATGCCCGCGCAACCAACATCGGGCCTTAGGCCCTGATTGTAAACCTTGGGGGAACCTAGGGCTTTAATGTAAAGATTTTCTCAATCACCTGCTCAACGGATTTATCGGGGGTTGAGGCTCCGGAGGTAATCCCCACGGTAATTTCGCCATCGGGAAGCCAATTTTCCGCGACGGTGAGGGGGGCCCCTAGGGGTTTATGTTCAATGCAGTTGCCGGGGCCGATGCGATCGCTACTATCAATGTGGTAAGAGGGAATCCCCCGCTCGATGGCAATTTCCTGTAAATGGGTTGTGTTGGAGGAGTTAAACCCGCCAATCACCACGATTAGATCGAGATCGAGATCCACCAAGTCAAACATCGCATCTTGCCGCTCTTGGGTGGCATCACAGATCGTGTTAAAGCTCATGAAATGCTCATTTAAGGCCGTAGGGCCATATTTACGCAGCATCGTCGCTTCAAAGAGTTTGCCGATCGCCTCCGTTTCACTCTTCAGCATCGTCGTTTGATTCGCCACCCCCACCCGATCAAGATCTTGATCAGGGTCAAACCCTTCCGAATGGGCATGGGCAAATTTCGCGAGAAACTCAGAGCGGTCTCCCCCCTGCAAAATATAATCCGCCACATACTGCGCCTCCTCCAGATTCAGCACCACCAAATATTTCCCCGCAAAGGAACTGGTGGCCACGGTTTCCTCATGTTGATATTTACCGTGGATAATCGAGGTGTGATCTTTCTTTTTATGCTTTTCGACGGAATTCCACACCTTGGAAACCCAAGGGCAGGTGGTATCGACAATCGTACAGCCCACCCCATTGAGATACTGCATTTCCGCCACACTGGCCCCAAAGGCGGGCAAAATCACCACATCCCCCGCCGTCACCACCGTAAAATCCTTCACCCCATCCACCACTTCAATAAACCCCACCTGCATCTCCCGCAGCCGTTGATTCACTTCCGGGTTATGGATAATTTCATTGGTGATCCAAATCCGTTCTGTGGGGAAATGTTGGCGGGTTTCATAGGCCATGGCCACCGCCCGCTCCACCCCCCAACAAAACCCAAAGGACTCCGCCAAGTGAATCGTCACCGGGCCGCGCCGCAGGGTGTAGGCATTGCCCCGCAATTCTTGAATCAAACTGCTTTGATATTCTTGATGCATCACACCGGCCACCTCCGCTTGATGGCCAAAGCCTTTGCGGTGGTAATGCTCGGATTGGTTGAGGTTGCGTTTAAAGGTTTTAGTATCCATGGGGGGGGTCATATTGGTGGGTAATTTGCATCGGATCGAGTTCAAGCCCGATGAACAATTGTAAAGCAGTAGACCAAACCCGATAGCCATCCCGATTGAGATGGAGGCCATCGGTGCTGAGATCCATTTTTAATTGTCCTTGCTCATTGGCAAAGAGGGGATACAGATCGAGGAAAATTGCGCCTTCGCGGCGGGCCATGGCGGCGAGGTCTTGATTGAGGCGGCGAATCCGGCCGTTGGAAATTTGCAGGAGGCGATCGCGCCCCTCCCAAGTGGCCTTTTCCCCCGCATGGGGCAAAATCGACTGCACCACAATCCGGGTTTGGGGATGAGTCTGCCGCAGGTTTTCAACGATTAAGCGGGTATTGGCCAAAATGGTTTCATCCTGTACATCCCAAAGGATATCGTTAATGCCGATCATCACAAAAATCGCCTTGGGCTGGGTTTGCTCAATTAACCGCAACCGTCGCAGCAGGCCGAGGGTTTTTTCCCCGGAAATGCCTTGGTTGAGCCAGGTGGGGCCGGGGGGGAGGACATCCTGGGTAAACCAGAGGGTAATGGAATCCCCCATCAGGATCATCAGGTTATCGGGGCGATTGTGGGCGGCGGCGCTGGCTTCCTGGGCCAGGAGTTCCACCCATTGCTGATAACTTAGCCCTTGGCGATCGCTCCCCGGTTGGGTGGGGATGGGGGTTTTGGCCAGCAATTGGGTGGAGGTGCTGGCTAACCGGGCTTGGGCAATTTGGGGTTGGAGCGGGCGACGTTGCCCAATATAGACGAGCAATAACAACAGAATGGCATTAGCCGCGAGGGAGAAGGCCGCCCAGCGGGGCGCAGATTTAAGAATACGATCAGCCAGGGGAGTAAACACCATAATTTTTAGTAAGCCCAAAAAGGAAGGCTTCCCGTTAGTCTAGCGTCGCAGATTTTGCGTCTAGATTAAAGGGAAGCCCAGGATTTTTTTTGGAATCGTCGGGGCTGGACAGCCCCCATTGGGGTTGATTCTCCAGCAAAGGGGAGAATTGATCAGTCGTGAAGTTCCGAACTACCACTAATACCCATGGCTTGACCACCGGCAAAGGTATCGGTTTCCGTGACAAACCCGTTATAGGCTTCCATACCATGCTCACTGATATCCAGCCCTTGCAGTTCGTCTTCCGGACTGACGCGAATCCCCAGGGTGAATTTCAACGCTAACCAAACAATTGTGCTAAAGGCAACGGTGAAGCCACCGACGGAGGCAATACCCAGCAATTGAGTAACGATATTACCGCCGCCAAAGATGCCGACGGCTAAGGTTCCCCAGATCCCACAGACGAGGTGAACGGAAATCGCCCCCACCGGGTCATCAATGCGGATGCTGTCCACGATGGACACAGCGAAGACGACGATTACACCGGCGATCGCCCCCGTCAACACCGCAGCAGGGTAAGGAATCGCATCACAACCGGCGGTAATCCCCACCAAACCGGCAAGAATACCGTTGATGATCATCGACAAGTCCGGTTTGCCATCCTTAGCCCAGGAGGTAAAGGTGGAAGTAATCCCCCCGGCGGCGGCCGCCAAGGTGGTGGTCATGGCGATGTAGGTAACGTTAGGGTTAGCGGCTAATGCCGAGCCGGGGTTGAAGCCATACCAGCCGATCCAGAGGATCAAGCAACCCAGGGTAGCAATGCTCATGTTGTGGCCTGGAATGGCATTGACGCTGTTTTCGGTGAACTTGCCAATGCGGGGGCCGAGGAACGCTGCCCCCATCAGCGCCCCCCAGCCGCCGACGGAATGGACGAGGGTAGAGCCAGCAAAATCCTTGAATCCTGCATCATAGAGCCAGCCTAAACCCCAAAGCCAATGGCCGGTGATCGGGTAAGCGACTGCCACCAAAAGGAAGGAGAAGATCAAGAAAGAAACAAAGTGAATCCGCTCTGCTACTGCCCCCGATACAATCGTGGCGGCAGTACCGGCGAAAGCGACTTGGAAGAGGAAGGAAACGGAAATCGGTAAACCTTCGGGGAAGGGGTTTAAGCTATAGGTGGCGGGATCCTCACTCAGGAGGAAAAAGCCTTTCAGCCCAATGAAGCCGTTACCGGAATCCCCGTACATGAAAGCAAAGCCGATGGCCCAATAAGCGATGACCGCGATCGCAAACACGATCAAGTTTTTCGCCAACACGTTAACGGCATTCTTTTGACGACAGAAGCCGGTTTCCAGCATGCCGAATCCGGCATTCATGAAGATCACCAAAATGGCACAGATGAAAATAAAGATCGTATCCAGCGTGCCTTTGAGGACAGCGGGATCGCTGAAATCGATCTCTTCTAGATCAAAGGCGTGCTGTGCCATCGCCGCCCCATCCCAAATCGTCAGGATAATGGCGACGAGGGGAATACAGAGGAGCCAATAGGGGGAAAACCAACGGAAGAGTTGTTGGATGGGTTTAAGGTTCCCGGCTACCGCTCGCTCCCTTCTCGGTTTTGGTGAGAAAGAATTGACCAGATTGGATTTGGACATCACTACAAAAACTTTCCTGAATGAAAGAAACAAAAATCAAGGTTCCGAAACGGTTTAGATGTCATTCCCATCAACGTCCTGGGGGAGTCACTGAACATCCAGATGGGCCAGTGAGGGGCCGATAGGTCGTCGGAGGGCAAGCTCTAAACGGACTGTTGAGTCTACATACTTAGCGGATTCACCGCCGAAAGTCTAGTCCTTAACAGGGGAAAATACGATGTCATTGCGGTTGCGTTAGACTCTAACAATGGGCAAGATCGCTACATAAACCCGTTGATCTTGCAGGGATTCAAGTTTTTTGTCTGTAGCTTTAATTACATTCAGTTATGAATGTTGATTTTTAATTCAATCCCAAAAATAGGGATCTAGCCCATCTAGATCAACGGTAAAATCCAGCCATAGGGGGTTTTGAGGGGAAGTTTGGAGCCGTTGATCGCCGTTTATAATTGAGCAAACCTGCCAATTCCGTCCGGGTTTTTCCCCTCTCTCCCACTGTTGCCATGCTGAAAATACCGTTGCGTTGGGTATTGATTATTCCCTTTGTGGTGCAAATTGTCATAGCCGTCGGTTTGGTGGGGTATTGGTCCGATCGCAGTGGTGAGCAGGCCGTTTCGCGGCTGGGCGATCGCCTCCTGCGCAAAATGGGCGATCGCGTCGAGCAACGGTTAGAGCAATATCTGGGAGCCGCCAGAATAGTCAACCACCTCAATCAACAGGCCATTGAGTCCGGAGTCCTCAACCTGGAGGATCGTGAGTCCCTTGGGAAATATTTTCATCAACAGGCCAAATTCCACGGGTTTAGCTATGTGAATTATGGCAGCGAAGATGGTGGGTTTGTGGGGGCGGGCTATGTGGATGGGGCATTGATTCGCAGTGAGATGACCCCTGAGCAGCCCGGAGATCTGCAAGTGTATACCGCCAATGGAGAGGGCGATCGCACGGGTTTATTGACAACGCTGGAAAATTCACAAATTTTCAACACCCCTTGGTACACCGATGCCGTCGCCCAAGGGAGGCCCCTGTGGAGTGCAATCTATAGCTGGGCCGATGTCCCCGATGTGTTCAGTATTTCAACGAGCATCCCCATTTACGACGAGAACCAAGCCCTCTTAGGGGTGTTGGGCATTGATCTCGGCCTCCAAGAGATTAGCGAATTTTTAAGCACGATTAACACCACAGAATTAGGACAGTTTGTCATTCTGGAGCCATCGGGGTTAGTGGTGGCCAGTTGCGCCACCCCAATCTCCACCCCTGTGGGCAATGGCCAGGCCCAACGCCTCCATGCCCAAGGCAGTTCCTCGCCCTTAATCCGCGAGGTCTATGGGCAACTCAACGCACAATTTGGGCGTTTAACCGCCATTACCACACCCCAAATTCTCCACTTCCAGGGGACTGAACCGACGTTTGTCTATGTTGCTCCCTATCAAGATGATCACGGTTTGCATTGGCTGGTGGTCATTGCCGTTCCCAAAGCGGAGTTTATGGGTGAAATTTGGGCTAACCGTCGCCAAACCTGGCTGCTGTGCGGTTTAACATTAGTGATAGCCACAGGTTTAGGACTCTTAACGGCCCGCTGGATTACTGGGCCGCTGCTGCGGTTAAGCGAAGCCAGTGAGCGGATGGCCCAGGGTACATGGGCAGGAGAGCTAAAGGTGGGGGGGACGATGGGAACCCTAGCGCGGATCGCTGAAATCCACACCCTGACGACGGCCTTTAACCAAATGGCCCACCAAGTCCAACAAGCCCTCAACACCTTTGCCACCGCCCTCACAGAATCTGAGCAAAAATATCAAACGCTGTTTGAGTATCTCCCGGTGGGGATCTCGATTACCGATGCAGCGGGGCAATTGATTGAAGGCAATCCCGCATCTGATGCCATTCTGGGCAGAGCCTGCAATGATCAACAGGTGGATGGCCCCGATTGGCAGATCATCCGCCCCGATGGTTCCCCGATGCCAGCGGCAGAATTTCCCAGTGTGCGGGCCCTACAGGAAAATTGCTTTGTCCATGATGTGGAAATGGGCATTATTCGTCCCGATGGCATCACCCGTTGGATCATGGTCAGTGCGACCCCAATTCCCCTGGCCAATTATGGGGTGGCGATCGCCTACGTTGACATCACCGAACGGAAACACCTCCATGACGAACTGCTCAAAACCACCAACGAACTGGAAGGCTTTTTTGATACCGCCCTCGATCTGCTGTGTATTGCCAATTTAGAGGGGTATTTTCTCAAGGTCAACCGGGCTTGGAGCGATATCCTCGGCTATTCCCTCAACACATTGCTTGAATGTCAATTCCTGGATTTAGTCCATCCCGAGGATGTCTCCGCCACCCTCGCCAGGATGGCCGATTTGAAAGATGGGGAGCAGGTTTTAGGGTTTGTCAACCGCTACCGCAGCAAGGACGGTGGCTATAAATATATTGAATGGCGATCGACGTTGCGGGGCGATAATTTGATCTACGCCGCCGCCAGGGATATTACCGATCGCCACACCACGGAGCAAGCCCTGATCCAGGCCAAAGAAGCCGCCGAAGCCGCCACCCGCGCCAAAAGTGAATTCCTCGCCAACATGAGCCACGAAATCCGCACGCCGATGAATGGGGTGTTAGGTATGGCGGAATTGTTGGCCGCCACGGAGTTAACGCCGATCCAGGCGGATTATTTGCAAACGATCCGCGAAAGCGGTGATGCGCTCCTGGTGGTGATTAATGATATTCTTGATTTTTCTAAAATTGAATCGGGCAAGTTGGTGCTAGAGCAGCAACCCTTTGCCCCCCGTTCTTGCCTCCATTCGGTGTGTGATTTACTCCGCAAACAAGCCACCGATCAAGGATTAGCCTTCTCGGTGGCCATTGACCCCGATGTGCCGATGGAGATTGTGGGCGATCGCCCCCGGTTGCGGCAAATTCTGCTCAATTTAATCAGCAATGCTTTGAAATTTACGCCGCAGGGGTCGGTTACGATTCGCCTCCATTGCCCGGCTCCTGAGGCTGATCCCATTGAACTCCACTTTACGATCTCGGATACCGGCATTGGCATTACCCCCCAACACATTAAAAGCCTCTTCCAACCCTTCAGCCAAGGGGATAACTCCATCAGTCGTAAATATGGTGGGACGGGTTTAGGGCTGGTGATTTGTCACCGCTTAATTGAATTGATGGGGGGCAGAATTTGGATTGAAAGTGGTGGCCAAATGGCTGGAAACCCGCCGCCGGAGCAGGCTCAACCGACGGGTTATCACCCCGGCTCCCAGGTGAATTTTACCCTCAGAGCCGACAAAGCCGAGGTTAAAAGGGCGATCGCGCCGCCGGTGCTGCCCCCCCCACCCGCCAACCTCGGTGATGATTTTCCCCTGAAAGTTCTTGTGGTGGAGGATAACCCCGTGAACCAAAAGCTCGCCAAGCTGATGTTGCACAAAATTGGCTATCAAGTGGATGTGGCGGACAATGGTTTAATTGCCCTCGAAGCTCTGGGACAGCAAGCCTACGACTTAATTTTTATGGATATGCAAATGCCGAAAATGGATGGCCTCACCGCCACGGAGATCATCCGCCGCGATTTTGTCCATCAACCCTGGATCATCGCCATGACCGCCAATGCCCTCCCCGCTGATCGCCAAGCCTGTTTTACCGTCGGGATGAATGATTATCTCCATAAACCCATTCGTTTGGAGACGATCCGGGCGGCGATCGCCACCTACCAACGTTCCGTCATGGTTTAGCCTGCCGCCCCTTCTGAAGAATTCCGAAAATTCCCTGAAAAACTGTAGCTAATGATACGGAAATTCTCAAAATACGCTATCATCAAGTTATGAAAAGCGTTAATGGTATCAAAATTTATGCATAAGATTAAAGACCCCTGGACTACCGCCAAACTCACCCACCTCAGCCAAAGCCTCGGCGAAGCCTACGGTAGCCCCACGACCCGCCGGAGCCACAAACGGGTGCAGGATCCCTGGAACACCGCTGCCTGTCTCAAGCTTGGTCAAAACCTTGCTGACAGCTACATTTAACGACAATCTTATTGGCTCAATGCCTGGGGCTGTACCAAAGGGGTACAGCCCTAGGCATTTTAGGGCAGATTTAACACGCCGGAGGCGGTTTCTGGCCCCAAAGACCCCTCTGGTAACACCCGCATACTATTGGGGGCAACGCGGATCTTCACCGCTTCCCCTAGGGTAAATGTGTCGAGTTTGCCGGGATGGAGGTTTTGCCGACGGATAATCAGCGTACTTTTTGAGGTCAACTGCACAACAAAACGGGTATCTGTACCCAAATAGACCACATCGCGGATTGTGCCTTGGAGAGCGAGAGGGTCATGGTGGGCTTGGGGGTGGATCGTCACCTTTTCCGGGCGAATCACCAAGGTAATCACTTTACCCACGGGCAATTCTGGCTCATAGGGAACGGAGAGCGTTAATTCCCCATCCACCAACACCACCAGGCCCCCATTGGCCTGCTCAATCACCTGACCGATGAGGAAATTACTTTCACCAATAAAATCCGCCACAAACCGACAGGAGGGTTCCTCATAGATTTCCGTTGGTGTCCCCACTTGCAACACCTTCCCTTCGGAAAGGACGGCGATGCGATCGGACATTGTTAGGGCTTCTTCTTGATCGTGGGTGACATAGACAAACGTAATGCCCACCTGCTGCTGCATCGCTTTTAACTCCAACTGCATCGCTTTCCGCAGTTTGAGATCCAATGCCCCCAAGGGTTCATCAAAGAGTAAAACCTCCGGTTGCTTCACCAAGGCCCGGGCCAGGGCCACCCGTTGTTGCTGGCCGCCGGAGAGTTGGCGGGGGTGGCGATTTTCTAAACCGTTGAGTTTGACCAATGCTAAGGCATCGCCGACGCGGGAACGGATGTGCGTCTGGGGAACTCCTTCCATTTCCAGGCCAAAGGCGACGTTTTGGGCGACGGTGAGGTGGGGAAAGAGGGCGTAGTTTTGGAAAACGGTATTGACGGGGCGGTGAAAGGGAGGGCGATCGCCCATGGCCTCCCCATGAATAAACACCTCTCCCACAGTGGGGGATTCAAACCCGGCAATCATGCGCAAAATCGTCGTTTTTCCACAACCGGAGGGCCCCAAGAGGGAAAAAAATTCGCCATCGCGAATCTGTAAATTTAACTGATCAATGGCCCGAAAGTCGCGCTGATTTTGTCCCTGAAATGTTTTTCCGACATCCACCAATTCAATGGCTAGTTTCATGCTTTTTATCTCCCTAATCTGCCCCTGAGGGGGAATAGGCTTCCCCTGAATTTTCATGGCTCAATGCGATGCCCTACTGGCCAATGGCCACCTTTAACTCTGTCCAAGCATCATCAAACAGTTGGGTATCCCCCCCCAACTCCTGAGCATATTCGAGATTGTTAAAGGTTTCTGGGGAAGGATAAATGCCGGGATTGTTGAGATCCTCTTCTGCAATTAAACCCTGCTCAATGGCAGCTTTATTGGGGCTACCAAACTTGACATAGTTAGAAACTTTCGCGCCAATTTCCGGCTCTAAAATAAAGTTAATAAACTTTTCCGCCATTTCCGGATTGCGAGCACCGGTAGGAATGGCGAGATTATCCGTCCAAACAATCGTCCCTTCTTCCGGGATCACGTAGCGGATGTTTTCGTTTTCTTCCATGACTTGAAAAACATCACCACTCCATTCGACGGCGATCGCCACTTCTCCCTGATTGAGTAAATCCTGACCCGTATCCGGTGCGAAGGTGGCCACCACATCTTTATGCTCAACAATGTAGTCCACAGCGGCTTTAATTTCGGCTGGATCTGTAGTATTGGGATTCTTCCCTAAAGCAATCAGGACAACCCCCAACATGGCGCGAGAATCTTCCAATAATGCCACCTTACCGGCGAACTTGGGATCAAACATTTGCGCCCAACTGGTGATTTCTTCCCCCGTCGCCTCGATGTTATAGCCAATCCCAGCGGTTCCCCACTGATAGGGTACACTATATTGATTACCCGGATCGAAAGGGGTATCTAAAAAGGCGGGATCGACATTCGCCAAGTTAGGAATATTGTCATGATTGAGGGGCTTGAGCAAGCCTTGAGCCGCCATCCCTTCGACAAAATCTGATGTGGGAACAATAATGTCATAACCGGGGTTGCCTGGTTGAATTTTGGCCAGCAGGGCATCATTACTTTCGTAGGTGTCGTATTGCACCCGCACATCATATTCCTGCTCAAACTGGGTGATCACATCAGGATCAATATAGGTTGACCAGTTATAAATACTCAGAACATTCGTGTCCGTGCGCCCTGGATTGCGGGTATCTGGACTGTCAGCGGTGCATCCGACGGGGATCATGACTCCGAAGAGGAACAGAAGCACAAACACGAGCAGTCGTTTCATAGCCTTTATTCAACCTAAAAAATGTGATCAGCAAGGAGGAATTGGGGTTTTGGGGCCCTGTCACCTTCAACCCACCCCATTATACAGAAGCGAGCAAAACCGCTTCTTAATCCATGGGATTAAAGCTGGAGCGATCGCCGCTGGAGGGCCAAAGAGGCTAGGACAATCAGGAACGAGGCCATCAGCATCAGGGTGGAGATGGCATTAATGGCCGGTGTTACCGAGAGCTTGATCATGCCATAGACAAACACTGGCAGCGTTGTCGAACCCACCCCAGCGGTAAAGAAGGTAATCACAAAGTCATCGAGGGAGAGGGTGAAGGCCAGCAACGCGCCGCTGAGGATGCCGGGGAAAATTAACGGTAATGTCACCCGGTAGAACGTGCGCCATTCATTGGCCCCTAAATCCTGGGCTGCTTCCTCAAGGGCGGGGTCAAGTTCAGCAATGCGCGATCGCACCGTTACCGCCACATAGGAAATATTAAAAGCAATATGGCCAATGATCACCGTCGGCAACCCCAAGACGAGCCGCACCCCCGTCACCGTCTGGATCAACTGAAACACCAAACTAAAAAACACCAATAGGGAAATGCCCATGGTGATGTCGGGAATGATAATGGGCAGAAAGAGCAAGGCCTCTAAAGCCGTTTTCTGGCGAAATTTAAACCGCTCCAGGGCTAAAGCCACCATTGTGCCGAATACCGTCGCCACCACCGTGGCAATGCCCCCCACCCACAAACTATTAAACAGCGCATCCCAAATCTGCCCTGTAATTACATCGGCCCCGCTTTCGCCAATCCCCGCAAACAGGCTGCGATACCAATCCAGCGTAAACCCCCGCCACACCGCATTCATCCGGGAGGTATTAAAGGAATAGATCACTAAAATGGCGATGGGCAGATAGAGAAACAGCAGGGCGGCGAGGGTAATTCCCCACAGGCCCACCCGTCCGAGGAAGCGGATCGCCAGATCCCAGCGGCGTTCAAGGGTTAAAGCGTTGCGCACGGTAATTTTAGGGGTAAAGGCATGGGTTTAGTTGGCTTTGAGCTTTTCATCGGCAACCCGAAAGTAAATCAAAATCGGGATTAACACAATCACAATCATTACAATCGACAGCACCGAACCAAAGGGCCAATGCCGCGCTCCCAAAAACTGGTTTTGCACCAAGTTGCCCATCATCAGCGTTTTCGCTCCGCCGAGAATATCCGGCGTGATAAACTCCCCGACGGCGGGGATAAACACAAGGAGCGAACCGGCGACAATCCCCCGCAATGTTAAGGGGAGAACAATGCGCACAAAGGTTTTCAGGTCATTGGCCCCCAAATCCTGCGCTGCATCCAAAAGCGAAAAATCGAACCGCTCTAAAGTGGCATAGAGGGGCAGGATCATGAAGGGGAGATAGCCATAGACGAGGCCGACGGTGACGGCAAAGGAGTTAAACAGCAGATCCAGGGGTTGGTTAATCAGGTGCAAACTGGACAGGAGGACGTTGATCACCCCTTCTTGGCGGAGGATGATAATCCAGGCATAGATCCGCACGAGAAAGTTCGTCCAAAAGGGGATGATCACCAAGAGTAGGAGGGTATTGCGCCATTGGGGGGGACGGCTGGCGATGAAGAAGGCAAGGGGATAGCCGACGAGTAAACAGGCAACGGTGGTAAATAATGCTAACCAGAGCGATCGCCCCAACACGCCCCAATAGATCGGGTTAAACAACCGTTGATAGTTACTGAGGGTGAATTGCCAGTGAATGCCGCCATAGGTTCCCCTTTCCAAAACGGAATAGAGCAGCACCATGAACAGGGGGAGGACGAAAAAGAAAAACAGCCAAACTGTGGCTGGGATCACCAGCACCGCTAAATTTAAACGGCGGCGGTTGGTGGCGGTGGATAGATGGGTTTGCAGACGGTTGAACATTTAGCCCCCTCCCACAATGGTGACAATTTCGAGGCGATCGCCCTCCCCCATCCGGCAATCTTGCCAAAATTGGCGGTGTAAAATTTCGCCATTGTATTCAATGGCAATCAGGCGGGGATTGAGGGCCAAGGTTTCCAGTAGGGAAAACAGGGGGGTGGCGGCGGTACAGGTGACGGGTTTACCGTTAACTTGGATCGTGATCATCGCCCGTACATCCGTTCTAGATAGGTGGTGAGGTGTTGGGTGGTGACGAGGGGATCCTGTGCTTGCATAATCGCCCGCACCACCGCCACCCGTCGCGCCCCGGCCTGGATCACATCCCCCAAGGTTTCTAAATCAATGGAGCCGATGGCATACCAGGGAATCGGGCAGTTGCGGGCCGCATGGCGGACATAATCCAACCCCACGGCGGTACGGCCTGGTTTCGTGGGGGTTTCATACACCGGCCCCACGCCAATATAATCCGCCCCTTCGGCGATCGCTCTTTCCATTTCCCCCGGATTATGGGTAGAGCGGCCAATAATTCGCCCCGGCCCTAACAGGGCGCGGGCAACGGCAATGGGGGCATCCTGTTGGCCCAAGTGTACGCCATCGGCATTCACCGCTAGGGCGAGATCAATGCGGTCATTGAGGATAAATAATGCGCCGTACTGATGGCAGAGATCCCGCAATTTTTGCGCCTGGGCGAGACGAATCTGATCATCTGCGTCTTTTTCCCGATATTGCACGAGTTTTAACCCCCCCTGTAATGCCGCTTCCACAATGGCAAAGAGTTGTTGCGAGGGGGCTGTTACCAAATACAACGCCGCCGCTTCCAGGCGTTGGCGCAAATCATCATCACCGCTGAGATTGCTTTCCAGGGTATAAACCCGATAGCGCATCTGTTTACAGGCGGCGGCCATTTCCGTTTGGTAGAGTTTGGCGTATTCCTCTAAAACCCGCAGGGCCTCCTGAACGCGGCTAAGGTTGGCGTGGAGCAGGTCTTGAATATCAGCGCGGGTTTCTTCTTGGGGATGGGTGAGGGCCGTGCCGGGGTCGCTGGGGGTGTTGCGAGCGGCCCGCAGTTCGGGGCTATGCCATTGGCCCAGTTCTTGGCGCAGGGCTTTGCAATCTTGGGTAAGTTGGGCATCATTGAGGCCGAAGCGACACCATTCTTCGATGATCCGTAACCCCTCGCGGGCGCGATCGAGGTTGGCATCGAGAATGCGATAGATGGCTTGTTGGGGGGTGGGGGTCATACGGGGTCAGGGGCAAATCAATTCCTATCCTAGGACAGAATCGAGAGCAGCAATCTCAAAAACAAGTGGAAGATTCCCCCCCAGGATGGGGGGAACTGGTTAGGATCAAGCCTAGCCCTGATCCCGATTGTTGCCCATGAAGTACGTTCAAGAATACCGCGATGGGAGCCTTGCCCAAGATTATGCTGAGGCGATCGCCCGCATCACGACCCGCCCCTGGCAAATTATGGAAATTTGTGGTGGCCAAACCCATGCGATCGTTAAATATGGCATCGATACGCTTCTCCCCTCTGGGGTGACGCTGATCCATGGCCCTGGCTGCCCGGTCTGTGTGACGGATATGGGGATTATTGATCAGGCCATTGCCTTGGCGCGAACGCCCGAAATTATTTTCTGCTCCTTTGGGGATATGTTGCGCGTACCGGGAACGGAGGAAGATTTGCTGTTAGTGAAGGCCCACGGGGGGGATGTGCGGATTGTTTATTCCCCCTTGGATTGTTTAGCCATTGCCCAAAAGGAGCGCGAGCGCCACGTCGTCTTTTTCGCCGTCGGCTTTGAAACCACCGCCCCCGCCACAGCCATGGCCGTTTATCAAGCCCAACAAATGGGCATTACCAACTTTTCTCTGTTGGTATCCCATGTTTTAGTGCCGCCGGCCATGGAGGCAATTTTGAGCGATCCGGCCTGCCAAATTCAGGGCTTCCTGGCCGCCGGCCATGTTTGTACGATCATGGGTTATGAGCAATATGAACCCATTGCAGCGAAGTATCAGATCCCCATTGTGGTGACGGGATTTGAGCCGGTGGATATTCTCCAGGGCCTCTATCTCTGTATTCAGCAGTTGGAAAAGGGGGAATTCCGCTGTGAAAATCAGTATGCTCGTTCGGTGCAGCGGGGGGGGAATCCGACGGCTCAACGCATTATGGATCAAGTTTTTGCGATCGCCCCTCAACAATGGCGGGGCATTGGCGAAATTCCCGCCAGCGGTTTGAAGTTGCGTCCGGAATTTGCCGAGTATGATGCTCAGGTACGGTTTAGCGAGTTACTGAATACCGTTAAGTCTGCTGTTGCCCCCACAGAATGTATTAGCGGCGAGATCCTCCGGGGGGTGAAAAAGCCCCACCATTGCCCCGCTTTTGGCACAAAATGCACCCCGGAGCGGCCCCTGGGTGCGCCGATGGTTTCCTCGGAGGGGGCCTGTGCGGCCTATTATCGCTATCGCCAAACCCCCGTAACTGTCTAGTTCGTGAGGTGAGCCTCTAAGAACCAGAGGCGTTTATCAATGGTGCGGGAAATTTCCGTGTAAAGGTCGGCGGTATCCGCATCGCCCAATTCATCGGTTTGGTGAATGGCGCGGCGGAGGTGCTGACCATAGGCCGCAAAGCGATCGGCCAAAGCGGTGACATGGGCCACACCGTCGGCAATATCCAGGGGATATTCCGGCAAAATCGAAGCGGCTGCGGCAATGCGGGCGGTTCCCAAGGCCGTCCCCCCCAAAGCGGTGATCCGTTCCGCCACCAGATCCACATAGGCTTCTAATTCCCCGGCCAACTCATCGAAAAGCTCATGGAGTTGGAGGAAGTCCAAGCCCTTGACATTCCAATGGGCCTGTTTGGCTTGGGTTTTGAGGTCGAGGGTGGTGGCCAGGGTTTGGCTGAGAATATTGATCACGGGCGATCGCACCTCCTGGGGGAGATCAATGCGGGTGGCGTAAAGTTTTTGAGTGATATTCGGTACGGTTGCAGTCATTGCGTAACCTCCAAAAATAAGCGTGAGTGTGGGATCAATCCGAAAATGGCAAGCTTGGGTTGTTGCGATCGTTAGCAAAAACCCAAGCCCTACCGTTTAGATCAAAGTTAGCTTATGCGGACTGAAGTTCGCAGTAAGAACGGGGGGTGCTACTTCGCACCTTTGAGGTAAGCGAGCATCGTGTCAGCATCAGACACTTCAAAGGGATCGGCGGGGCAGTTGTCTTCGTAGCCCGGCTCAATGAAGATTTTTTCGATGGTGCAGTCGTTCACCACCATGGAATAACGCCAAGAGCGCAAACCAAAACCAAGGTTAGATTTATCGACGAGCATTCCCATTTTGCGGGTGAATTCGCCGTTGCCATCGGGGAGGAGGAAGACCTTATCGGCCCCCTGGTGTTTGCCCCATTGGAACATCACAAAGGCATCGTTGACGGAAATACACATGATTTCATCCACGCCTTGGCCCTTGATTTCTTCGTAGAGTTCTTCGTAGCGGGGCAGGTGGGTGGAGGAGCAGGTGGGGGTGAAGGCTCCAGGGAGGGAGAAAACGACAACGCGCTTACCGGCAAAGAGTTCTTCGGTGGTGCGATCCTGCCAACGGAAGGGGTTGGGGCCTTCGATGGATTCGTCACGAACACGGGTTTTAAAGACAACGCTGGGGACTTTTTCGATAACTGCCATGGTTTTTGTGGGGTAATAACATTTGCTTGTTTCTAAGAATAGTTCTTAACTAGGATTAATTACAATAAGTATTTATACTTATTTGTGGGGAACGGGGAATAGGCAATAGGGAACAGGGAATGGGAAATGGGGAGTTGATCGGTATGCGATACTCCTGCGGAGACGCTGCGCGATCGCATATCGGCGTGGGGGCGAAAAATTTTTCGCCCCTACAGCATTGGTGGGAAGGTAGAAGTTAAAAGGTAGAAGTTAAAAGGTAAAAGATAAAAGTAAAGAGGCTTACTTTTGCCCGTTCCCTGTTCCCCGTTCCCTGTTCCCTGTTCCCCGTTGCCATGAACACTTCCGATCCCCGCTTTGGCCCGGCTTTGTCCTATTTCCCCCACCTGGCAAGGGTTACAGGGGGGGTGGCGGCGGCGATCTTTGTGGTTCATTGGTTGGAAACGGTGGGGGCGGGGGTTTGGGCCAAGATTGAGCCAGAGGTCATTAGTACCGCCACGGGCCTCACGTCCGCAGAACTCAGTCATGGCTTGGCCCAACTCCATCAGCGGGGGGTCTATCGGGAACGGCAGGGGCCAGATCAGGGCTTTGAGGCTTGCCTAGAGCCGGAATCGCTCCTGGCTCAGGTGGGGGTATTGTCCCAAGCCCCTCAGCCCCCGGCTCCCGTGGGGGATGCTTTTTTTCCCGTGCAACGATCGCCTCGCCCCACTCCCGCCGTGGCCCCAGATTATAAATTTGTTGGCCCTTGGCGGTCTGGGGAGGAGTTGGCGGCCTTTGGGCGGGCCTTGCTGGCCTATTTTGTCGAGCAGGGCGATCGCCATCCTGATCAGCGGAAGTTTTGGGTAATTGATGGCATCACCAAGGGGATTTGGTCGCCCTTTTGGGATGAATTTAGCCAGGGGCAACCCTTGGGATCAAGTCAGAAAGTGCAGCGGGATTGGGAAATTCAGCCCGGCGTGGCCTATCCCGCCTTTGAGGAGGAGCGGGTGCAATACTATGTGCAAAAAGGGGAACCCCTGGAGGCGGCAGTGGCGAGGGCGCGGGCGGATCTGCGCAATCCAGTGTTAGCACAGGATTTGTGGGATGGGTTTTTGCGCAAGTGCGATCGCCTCGCCGATCAAGCCCTTGCAGCCCAAAAACAGGGGGTAGCGGCTCCCTATCTCCCCCCAGCCTTTCGCGATCGCCCCCCCATTACCAAAGATGCCGTCATGGCCAAGCTCAGTCAATTGACCCCATCCCCCCCCTCACCGCCGGAATCTCTCCCCCTACCTTCAGAATCCCCTGATGCGATCCCCCGCTTAGAACTGCTCCAACAGGCATACCGCACCAAATTAGGCCGCAATCTCATCGCCCAACAAATCGCCAAACATCCAGAATGGGGCTATGAGATCATCAACGATCAAATCGTCGATCGCTATCCGTTTTAGGGCAAAAAATTGTAGGGGCGAAATGGGGGCGAAAAATTTTTGTCCCTCCGGCAGGCTTACACCAACACCCCCACGCAGATTTGATCGAGTACCCGACGGCAGAACCCTTAGGCCAAGAGAGATTCCCCTTTCTGCCTTCATCCTTCATCCTTCTGCCTTCATCATTGGGCTGTGCGATCGCGCTTCACCCGATTATGGGCCGCCGTTACGGACATATCCACGGGAAAACCGGCAATGGGAATCACTTGATACTGCCGTTCTGTTTCTAATTTTTTCAATTCCGTATAATCCACCCAATGGATACAGTTCACCGGGCAGGTATCAATGGCTTCGGTAATCAGACTTTCGGGATCGCCATCCTGACGAATCGCCCGCGCTCGGCCATAGTCCGGCTCAATATAGAACGTATTGGGGGCCGTGTGGGCGCAATGTTTGCAGCCAATACAGGTGATTTCATCCACATAGACCCCCTTTTGACGCAACGCTCCCCCCAGTTCCGGCTCAAATCCGGTGCGATCGGGGGCATCCCGAAAGATCCCCCCCAATTCCGGCTCTAATCCATTAGGCTCTAACGTTGCGTCAAAATCCGTCATCGTTATGCACTCCACCGTTGAACGACGAGACGGATCGAACCATCTTGGTTATTCTTTTCTTCCGTCACTTGAAACCCTTGTTTTTCGGTTTCCGCTAACACCGTATGGTAGGCATAGCGTTGGGTGACACGCTGTAAAAACCCATCCACCGAGAGGGGCTGTTGCCAATATTGCAGATCAGCCACCATCTCGTAGGCTTGCCCATTCCAACTAAAACCGATGTCGTAGTGATTCTCCTGCTCCACCACCACATCAGCGGTATGGGTTTGGCCCTCGTAGCCGCGTACTGGGCTGGGGCCATTTTTCCAATCAATCTCGAGGTCGCTGAGGGCAGCTTTCAGGGAGGTTAAATTGCGGATTTGGGTTTTAACAGTGCTGAAATGGGACATGGTTGGCTCACAAGATAAAAGTGGGAAATTGAAAAACAGTGAATGCTAAAAAATTACCACTGGCCCCAATGGGTTTGTTGTGGGGTGACAGTGGTGGCTGATTCCTCGACGGTGGCGTAGTAATCAGCGGTGGTTTCGGTGGCAACCACGCGGCCCAATTGGGCTTCAATGGCGGCTGTCACCTCTTGGCAGGATGCGCCAATAATGCCCGTCACCGTCTCCAAGACGCGACCGTCTGGATAAATGACAAATTCGAGGGTTTCCATGGTCATCGGAAAAGAGTCCTGGACGAGAATGGATGTTCTTCTTCTTTAAAAAAGAAGCCTTTCCCCTTAGGATCTAACGCACCTTGAGGGGTTAGGGGTGTTAATAGTTCGTAAATCTTAACAAAATTTAGGATTAGTGGAGTCAATCACTGCAATTTCCCGTTAGTTTCCCCCAAGGATCGGGTTGGCGTTAAGGGGGCGATCGCCCATCCCTTCGTCTGTCTCGGAGATCCCGGCTCCATGTCGTTATCTGGAATCCGCTGAAATCAGATCGTGGAAAGCGCTGGGGGGTGCAGGGGCGCAGAAATTTAAATTTTAAGTCAACTGCCCCTACGTAGATCAACGATACAACTGGATTGCAGATTATAGCGAACGCTTGTTCTGTAAAAAAATGACTACAATCCTGATCAAAAGTCCCCTTAACCCCTGCGATGGATCATCCCGTTAACCGCGCCCATCTCAACATCCGTGAATCTGCCCTGATCCGCCGGATTCGGGAAGCCTTTGCCGGGGTGAAGTTGGGAAAAGGGATATCACTCAGCATGACGGAATATTACGACTCCTATCAATGCGCCACGGAATATCTGGAAAGGGCCAAGCATGATGAGCGGCAAGATTGGCAACGCATCCCTGATGCCACCCTAGAGGAATTTATGGGGACGTTTTCCTTTACCGATGTGGAGGGGTTTCGGTTTTATTTGCCGGCCTATATGATTTGGACAATTCGCAATCATCGCACCAGCAATTCTGTGATTGGGGATTACACGATTTACGCCCTAGATGTGAATCATCACGTTTTTGCCAAGGTGGGGTTTCTTAATGCCTTCACAGCGGCGCAAATCGCCGCCATCGTTGATTTCCTCGATTACTGCATTGGCCACCGAGGAACCTGTGATGCCCTCGTGGCCCGTCGCAATTTGGAGAAACTCCGTAGACTCTTAGTCTAGCGGGGCTGCATTTTAGTTGCTCAATCCATTTAATACTTTGGATGGGCTAGGGCAAATACGGAGGTATAGCCGTGGAGGAACGATCGCCCCCCCACCGGGCCAATTTCCCCATTGCCAAAAAAGCCCGCCACTGGAATCGGGCCAAACTGCTGTTGAAAACGACGGGAATCTACATGGGATTTCCCATAGAGACCTGCACCCCGGCCCAAACAGGAAAACAGTAATGCTCCAGCAGGGCGAGGATGGGCTGCGGGGTAGGTGTTAAGGTGAAAATCTAAGTCTTCGAGGGAGGCATCAGCATCGCGGAGATGGAATTGTACCTGTTGACCGATGCGCACCCGATCGCCAATGGCGATCGCCCCCGCCTTGGGATCTACGCCAATCAAGTTGCGGATCAAAAAATCCCCCCGATTCCACTGGGTTTTAAACACATCCCGCACCACACCAATAAAGAGGGAATTCTGCGCTAGAACCTGATCCTCTTCATCCAAGCCCTTGATCAACTCCCGCAGCAAGGTGAGGGGGGAATGCCAAGTGCCATCGGGGTCGGAAATCTGAAGGAGGATATTGCGATCGCCCTGCTCCACCCGATAGGCTTCCCCAATCGGACGGCAACCCTGGGCCACAATCGTTTCTAGCTGAATATTGCCACTCAAGGCCACCCCCACCGTTCCCTCCCGCATTAACCCCCAATCCGGGGCCAACTCATCATCAAAAAATAATCCCACGGGCATCCCCGGCAGGCTTCCACTCGCCAAACCTCCCACCTTCACCGCCTCCGGATAGGCAAAATCCAGCCCCTCCAACAAATCGGTAATTTGGGAACTACCGGGATCCGCCAAGACAATAAAACTAGGTTTTGTACTGGGATCAACCCCTAGGGCTTCAATCCAAGCTTGGGGGGGACTGTCGAGATCGGGTAATTGATGCACTGGGAGATAAAAGGGCTGCACCGTCACCCCCGGTAATACTGCCACCGTTAAGCTCAGGGCGGGGGTTTCCTCCACTTCCATCGCCTGGCCATCCCCATCTACCCCAATCACCCCACCCCCCCCACAACCGATTAAACAGCCCATGGGCAAGGCTTCCCGCAGCAGGGGAACCAAGCGGGAATAGTCTGTGGCATAGGCAGAGGAGATGAAGATGATCCCCAAGTCAGGAGTTCTTGATAGAGCACCTTGTAATTGGGCCACCACCTCGGCGATCGCCCCCTCCAGGGAGGGACGAGTCGAAAAGGCATTCAACCATTGGAAGGAGTCACTCATGGATTTGCTCAAGAACCTGAAAACAGGCAATAGACCGGAGATAACAGCGATCATGACATCCCCTCATAGTAGGGGGGCCAAAACAAAAAAGTCAAAACCTCGCCCCAAGGGATCAGCCGCAGCAGCGAAATTTAACTATTAAGGAAACTGATCGACCCACTCGCCAACGGGGAGAGATTCGCTAAGATGATCAACAAAGCCAGTTGTAGGTAAGCGTTAATCTCATCTATAAAAATGTCCATCCACCGCGTTTGGTGATGGACGTTCTCAATCCGAGTAAGATTAGCGGTGATATTAATCTCAGAGGACTCATGAGCAACATTCAAGAAAAAATTGACCAAGAACGGGAGCAAGCCCGGGCCATGTGCAGCACCGAAGGCGCAACTTCCGCAGAATGCGCCGCCGCTTGGGACGCGGTGGAAGAACTGCAAGCGGAAGCAGCCCACAAGCGCGAGACCAAAGAAAAAAACTCCCTCGAACAATACTGTGATGCCAACCCCGACGCGGCAGAATGCCGCATCTATGACGACTAAACGAAACGCGCTTTAATGCCGCAACAGCGGGGCCCTAAGCCTCGCTGTTCTTGTTTGGGGATCAACAGCCCCTACAATGGTTGGGGCTGTTGAGATGAATTTATTGTTAAGGATCAACCATGGATGAGCAGGTTTGGTTTCAGCCCTGGGTGTGGCTGGATTATAAGTTAGCGGTGTTATTCACTGTGGCGATCCCCTTGGTGCTGTTGATCTGGGCCTTGTTTCGCAAACAAGCCACGCTCACCCAATTGCTGATTATCTATTGGCGGGTGGCCAGTCTTTTGGGGATCACCGTTTATCTGCTGATTGCGGCTTGGCCGGTGGGTTATCTCACCGGGTTTCTCGCCCGGATCTTGATCCCGCTTTCCCTTTGGTTTTGGGCGGATATTAATGAAGAAATTGAAGACCAACCCCCAGGGGCGTTTAAACTCGCCCTCACCAGTTGGCGATGGGCGGTGTCGGTCTACTGTGGTATAGGCACGTTGGTCACGATTCCCTTTCTTTCCTGTGCCTTTTCCGGTGCGGCATTGCGCACCCCCTTTTGTCGGGTTTGGCTCGAAGCCCCCTTTCTTTATCGGGAATGGTTCCACCGCAACACATCCCCCGGTTTTCTCGGCTTTTTGGGGGCGGTGGGTTTAACGGTGTATCT
Organism: Spirulina sp. CCNP1310; assembly: GCF_034932185.1. NCBI lineage: Bacteria > Bacillati > Cyanobacteriota > Cyanophyceae > Spirulinales > Spirulinaceae > Spirulina > Spirulina sp. CCNP1310. Next base: position 29,509 of record NZ_JAYGHW010000017.1, read on the forward strand.
CCTTTACTTTGCGGCGTTTATGATCACCCGGTTAGGGAAACGGGGCCGCTCGGCCATTGAGCAATAGGGACGGGGCAGATCGCGTTAAGATAAGTGAACGTTAAGCTTGTAGGCGATCGCCCCATCATGACCCACGTTCCCACCCATCGGATTCGTAATTTTTCGATCATTGCCCACATCGACCATGGTAAATCCACCCTGGCCGATCGCCTCTTGCAAGCTACCGGCACGGTCGAAAGCCGCAAAATGAAAGAGCAGTTCCTCGACAACATGGATTTAGAGCGGGAACGGGGGATTACGATTAAGCTCCAGGCTGCCCGGATGAACTACACCGCCGAAGATGGGGAAGAATACGTCCTCAACCTGATTGACACGCCGGGCCATGTGGATTTTTCCTATGAGGTGTCGCGATCGCTCATTGCCTGCGAAGGGGCGCTCTTGGTGGTGGATGCTTCCCAAGGGGTGGAAGCCCAAACCCTGGCCAATGTTTATCTGGCCATGGAAAGCAACCTGGAAATTATCCCGGTGTTGAATAAAATCGATCTACCAGGGGCAGAGCCGGAGCGCGTCCTCGAAGAAGTGGAGGAAGTGGTGGGCATCGATTGCAGTAGCGCGATCCTCGCTTCTGCGAAACAGGGGATCGGCATTGATGAAATTTTAGAATCCATTGTCCACCTCGTTCCCCCCCCAGCGGATACAGTCAACGAACCGCTGCGGGCCTTAATTTTTGATAGTTATTATGATCCCTATCGCGGCGTAATTATCTATTTCCGGGTCATGGATGGCACGGTAAAGAAGGGCGATCGCATCCGCCTGATGGCTTCGGGGAAAGAATTCGATATTGATGAATTGGGTGTACTGTCCCCCACCCAAATCCCCGTCGATGACCTCCACGCCGGGGAAGTGGGCTATATTTCCGCCGCGATCAAAGCCGTCGCCGATGCCCGCGTGGGCGATACGATCACCCTCGCCACCGCCCCCGCCGCCGAACCCCTCCCCGGCTACGCCGAAGCCAAATCCATGGTTTTCTGCGGCCTCTTTCCCATCGATTCCGACCAATACGAAGATCTCCGCGAAGCCCTCGAACGCCTCCGCCTCAACGATGCCGCCCTGGCCTACGAGCCGGAAACCTCCAGTGCCATGGGGTTTGGCTTCCGTTGCGGCTTTTTGGGATTGCTCCACATGGAAATTGTCCAAGAGCGGTTAGAGCGGGAATACAACCTGGATCTAATCACCACCGCCCCCTCGGTGGTCTATCGAATCACGACGATCAAGGGGGAGGTGATGGAAATTGAGAACCCCAGCACGCTCCCTGATCCGCAAGTGCGGGAAAAAATCGAAGAACCCTATATTCATCTGGAAATTATCACCCCAGAGGAATATGTGGGAACGCTGATGGATCTTTGCCAAACCCGGCGGGGTGAATTTAAAGATATGCGCTACTTCACCAGTAAGCGCACCACCTTGCTCTATGAAATCCCCCTCGCGGAAGTGGTGACGGACTTTTTTGATCAATTGAAGTCGCGATCGCGGGGCTATGCGAGCATGGAATACCATGTCATCGGCTATCGGGTCAATCATTTAGTGCGGTTGGATATTCTTGTCAATGGTGATCCAGTGGATTCCTTAGCGATGATTGTCCACCGCGATAAAGCCTACAATGTGGGCCGCTCGTTGGTGGAAAAACTGAAGGAATTAATCCCCCGCCATCAGTTTAAAATTCCCCTTCAGGCTGCTATTGGTTCTAAGGTGATTGCCAGTGAACATATTCCTGCCCTGCGTAAAGATGTGTTAGCGAAATGCTACGGCGGCGATATTTCCCGCAAGAAAAAGCTCTTGCAAAAACAAGCCAAAGGGAAAAAGCGGATGAAATCCATCGGTACAGTGGATGTTCCCCAAGAGGCTTTTATGGCAGTTCTGCGCATCGACAACGGCTAAACAAAACCCCGCAAAATTACACCAAAAACCTTGTAGGGTGGGCAATTCCCACCCCACGAATTTATTCACTTGTAGGGGCGAAAAATCTTTCGCCCCTCCCCACTTTGTTAATCTTTGTCTTGTTCACCCCTTAAAACCTTAAAGGGCGGATTATCGCTTTCCCAGCGGCGAATCAACGCATAAATTTGTGTTTGACAAAAATATGAACTTTCATAGGCAAGCCGCAACTCACGCTCCAGAGCATCGGCTTCAACTTTCTTGGCTTCCATTGAACCAATTGCTTTCTGTAAGCCAAGAGATAAAATTTCAACCAAATGATGCCCACAACAAACTTGCCAAGGATCATGGCTTTCATCTCTTTGTTCTTGGATTCGTTTTTGCAAATCTTCGTTTTTCAGTGTAAATGCTTGGGATTTATTTTTGATGTGTTGAATTAGTTCACTTTCATCAAGTGTTAGTGTTTTTTTATCAATGAATTTGCCAAATTCAAGATTATTAAAGGTCAAGTTTAATTCATCTAGTTTAGAAATCCAGAGCAGATAGCCAATGGGCATTCCAGCATCAAGGAGTGCTGTTCTGATATCTCGAAATTTAGCAATTTTTTCCTCTGAACCCAACTCAGCGATCACCTTATCAAGAGCCAACGATTGGAGCAACATTGTTTCTAAGTCATGGGTATCTGTCCGCACTAAGTTGGGGATATTGGGTACAGAGGATTCGAGATGATCAAAATCTGCATCAACAATTGCTAAGACTCCTTGGAACTGTTGTTTTTCTAAAATACTCAAAACACTAATGCTCTTGAGTTTGCTCGATGGTTTTCCTGAAATAACGATTACATTACAACAATCTTTTTTAACAAATCGTTCATAAAAAACTTTGTCTGTGCTACCCTCAACCAAAAGAAATACACCAGCAAATGTACTTCGCTTCATCCGAATTGCATTGGCTTCACGGTCAGCGGTCAGATTTTCTCTCATACTTCAGGGCCTTTCAGTTCTACGGTCAAATCCCAGCGGTCTTGAATAATATCTGGAGAATGGGTAGCCATCAAAACATTTAAATCAGCAAGTTCTGTAATTTCTTTTAGATCTTGTAAAAATTGGGATTGCCATCCCACATGAAGGGATAGTTCAGGTTCATCAATCAATACAAGAGAATTGGGTTTAACCTTGAACAGTAATTCATAAAGTAGCACTAACTCATGTTGTTCACCCGATGATAAATCAGTGGGAGATATAGTTTTTGGGTTTGAGGAAACTTGGTGATTTGTGCTAAACACAAACCCTGTTTCTTTGTTAAGATTCATTACTTTAAAAGAATAGGAAAATTTCTTATTAATAATCCTCCTTAGCAACTCAATTTTGCGAAAAACCTCTTCAAAAACACCGAGTTTTTTTTCTACATCCTCAATGTAAACTGATAAAATATTTTGAGTAGTTTCATCAATAGATCCAGGCTGAATTTGAAAATCTGAATTTTCTGCTTGATCTAATAAACCCACCTGAATTAATCGTGAACGTTTCTCTTCAAGCTCAATTAATTGATTACGAAGCTGTTCTTCAGTGATACTGTGAGAAGGTTTTTGCTGAACAACTCTTGCTGGAAATGTTCGATCTAAAGATTGAGAGGTTGTTCCGTATTCAGTTAGTTTAGCTTGAATCAGTTCTGCGATTTCTTCAGAATAAGCAGAAACAGTTGACAACGGCGTTTTTTTATTGTCTGATCTTGAAGATTGCCTGGAAGCCAAGTTGAGCAAGCGTTGGGATTCAATCAAGCGAAGATTGACATCCTGTTTGATGTATTCTAACCATTCAGGTTCTTCTGGTGATCTACTTAATATTGGGACAGAAGAATCATAGTATTCTACCCATCCAGATTTTTCTAAAGACAAGTAATAAGCACTATCAATGTAAGTTCTAGAATTATGGATTTCGTCAATATTACTTTGAAAATAATTGTTGTTAATAGTTTGAAAAAGAACATTATCTTCAATTTGATCAACGTTAAAGGAATTAGAAGCTTTGCTATCTCCTGATTTATAAAAATCAAAATCGATGATTTCTTTTTCGTTTTTCCTGATGGAATCTGATTTTTTTAAAACTTCAATAGCATCACCATTATCAAAATCAATACGAAATTTACTAAAAGGAATTGTTTTGAATAGTGAATATTGAGAATTGAAGAAGGCATTTAGCATTCTGAGGATTGCTGTTTTGCCGAATCCATTCGGGCCATGGATGATCGTAATTCTTTCATCCAGGTTTAACGCAATGACATGATCAAAAATGCCAAACAGTCCCTCGACAGATATTTTTTGAATTTTTATCATTTTCCTCCGAGAAACTTCATCCCCTTGGGGGTGAGCTTGACCGTTTTTGAATCCACAGATCTAGACTGCTTAACATTAACGATCATTTTCACCCACTTTAACAGAATCAGCAACGTAGCCCCACTTAAACCGGGGTTTTGCGGCGGGGTTGGGGGCGGGTGAGGCGGCGGAGTTGGTGGAGTTGGGCCTCTAACGTGGCGAGATCGGGGGTTTGGTCGCCGTAGCGCCATTGACCATAGGCGGCGGTGATGGCATCGACGATCGCCATCGTTGCCAGATCATAGTGCGATGGGTGCGCTATCGCGGATCGCAATCCATCCGCATATTCTTGGGGGGTTTGGTAGCGATGCTTGCGGATTTTAATCGCCCGCCGTTCCCCGACCATGGTCAGCATCCACACCATTTGCCGATAGATCCGCTCCATGGGGGGCAACCGTCGCCAACGGTAGACCATCACCCAACCCCGGAGCCGTTGCCACCCTAACCAGGCCAATAAACCACAGGCGATCGCCCCACTGGTTCCCAACAGAAAACCGATGGCACTGCCGGAGATAAACGCCCAAAACCGCTCAATGGCTTGACCCAGGAAAGTAGCGATCGCCCCCCATACCATCGCAAAAGCCGCCGTCACCGGAGAAGGCAACCACCCCGCCACCCAATCCCAAAACTGCCGCAACACCCCAAAGGCTTCATAATCCTCCACCGACACAGGGTAAAGATCATGGCCCGGCATCGGGTCGAAACTATACCAACCATGTTGGGGAAAATAAACCTCTGTGAGCACAAAAGCATCGGTATTGCGCACCAAATAAAAACCCGTGAAGGGGTTAAACTGCCCAGAGCCAAAACCGGCTGTTAATCGTGCCGGAATCCCCAGAGAGCGCAACATCATGGTTAGCACCGTCGAAAAATGGTCAGGATAGCCCCCCCCATTGCGCAAAAATGCCCGTACCACATCATCCCCCGGAAAAATGGGGTAGTCTGTGGCAATTACATAGCGCTGCTTTAATTCCTGGGCAAGGAAGAGGGCGATTTCGTAGGGGTTACGACGAGGATTGGGGGTGCTGGCTAACATTGCCTCCGCCTCAGCCCGCAGGAATTTTGCTAAATCTGGGTCAATTTCTAAATAATATTTGGCAATGGCAGCGCGGTAATCCGTGCCAGCCTTGCCAAGGGCGGTGCGATCGCGATCAGGTACGTTGGAAATGACCGTATAGGTGAGATCCGCCGCCAAAGGAATGGGGGCCCGCATACTCCCTTCCGGATCAAGGGCAATTTCTGGCGTGGGGAAATAGAGGGTACTGGGGTGAGATAAAGCCGGGATCAGGTTCGGCATCGGGGCCGTAATCGTGAAGGTTTGGATTACTTGCCGGGAGATCATTGGGGGATCGGGGGGAGTCACATAGAAGCGGTAAGACCAAGCGGGGCGGTTGATCGTCGTTAACTGTTCATCACGGGAAATTTCCCACCCTTCCCCCGTGTAATGGTCAAAGGAGAGGACGCGCCAAAACCCCGGAGCTTGCGATCGCACCCGCATCAGCACCTTGGGTTCTTGTTCTTTTACACCGCTACTATTCTGCAACTGATTAATTTCACGGTTAAACCCATAGTAAATCATCGCTTCCCCTGCCTCAGCCTCGCCGTTTTCGCCCCCAGAGGCATCGGTTTCCCCTTGGCCCGGATTGATGATGCCCCGATTGCCGTCCCCAAATCGCTCATACTCAAAAGCTTCAGAGGTGGAAACGGGAAGGGTTTGCAGTTGGTAGCCAGGGAAGCGGGGCATGAGGGCGAAAACCACCAAGCCGAGGATTAGGGTGATCCCAAAAAACAGGCCCAATTGAGGTAAACGTAGGGGCAGGAGGGGCGATCGCTCCTGACTGGCTGGAGTACGGCGGCGATCCACGGGGGCAAACCCCAAGCGCGAGCGATAATCGAGGCACAAAATCGGCAACGCCACCGCCAAAAAGACAATCACAAAGGGGCCAAAGGCCAGGGTTTCATTTAACGTCCCCGCCACCCCCAAAAGGATCAAGCCAATCACCATCGAATAGCCCAAATCCTGACGACGGGGTAAATCGAAACTATGCAGCACCTGCAATTGAATCAGCAATTCGGCTAAAACCAGGCGAGTGTCGTTGATGTTGGCGAGTAAATTACCGAAAAAATAAGCCAGAGCCGCCAACATCCCGATCGCAATCAAAAACTTAGCGGTAATGTTGCGATGTTTGCGCCGCTGCCAACTCCAGAACGTGCCGACAAAACTGAAGGGAATCGCCCAAACACTCATCTGGGTTGAGGCCCCCACATCGGTGGCCATAATGCCGATCACCACCAAAACCTGCACCCAAATCCGCAGGGCGATCGATTCCTCCGTCACCGGCAGGGGGGTATTGGCGAGGCGAGTCCAGAGGGAGGAGAGGAAGGGAAGACGCTTTAAAGGGGGATGGTTCATAGGGGCTGGGGGAGGATCGCTCTGTTGTTAGGGTAGCGGGTTTGCAGAGGTGTTGCTACGGGGAACCCGGTTGGTGATTATCCCCTCACGGGGGGGCGATCGCTTTCCAGAAAAACCGTTTTCCCTCCCTCATCCTGGGGGATTGTAACCGTAGCATCCATTAAACTAGGATCAATCCCTCTTCAGCCGGCTATGAATGCCTATACCCTCGACCTCCACAACATTCTTGAAATTAGCGACAGGCAATTTTACGACCTCTGTCGCCAGAACCCCGATGTCAAATTTGAACGCAACGCCACAGGAGATTTAATCATCATGGCCCCTACTGGTGGCGAAACGGGTAATCGTAATATTGAACTTGCAGCGGAATTTGTCCTCTGGAACCGTCGTATCCAATTGGGCTATCTGTTTGATTCCTCCACGGGCTTTCGTCTACCGGGTGGTGGCTATCGCTCCCCCGATTTAGCCTGGATTGCGGGCGATCGCTGGCTTGCCCTGAGTCCTGAACAACGGGAAAAATTCCCCCCCATTGCTCCGGATTTTGTCCTGGAATTGCGATCGCCTAGCGATTCCCTCACCGATCTGCAAACCAAAATGGCCGAATACATCACCAGCGGCGTACAACTGGCTTGGTTGATTGATCGCGCCCAGCGCACCGTCACCATCTACCGCCCCAACCTCCCCCCCGAAGTCCTACCACAACCCGCAAGCTTAGAAGGTGAGCCAGTGTTACCGGGTTTTCAATTAGATCTCAGCTTTGTGTGGTGAAGGATTAATCCCGCTTAGGACGAATTTCCAGTTCAGAACGCCCACGGAAGAAGCAAACATCAAACTCAAAGAAGAAATTTGCCTGCCCTAAAATCAAAGGCACTTTTGGTGCTTGTGTCCAAGCAAATGCAAGATTAATAGTGGGAAAAGAACTAACCTAAGCCTTAACAACAACGGCACGAGCTTCAAATTGAGCCAAGTTTCCTGACAATAAAACGGAGAGAAGTTCGTTCTCCCAAATTAAGCCCAATTGTAAACCTAGTTCATGGGGCAAAACATTAACGCTTGCCCCTGTATCCAATAAACCTTCAGTGTTCACAGATTAGCCATTCAGGCTGAGTGTCAAAGGCAAGTATAGCATTCGATCAACTATGCCAAGGCCACCGTCAATAATTTTGTAGAAGGTATCTGTAAAGAAAAGATTAAACAGCAAGACGTTTGAGCATTAAAGATGTCATGGCTTGATAAACAAAACACTCACTCATTTGGGGAAGACGCTCATAGTCTTTACTTAAACGGCGATAC
>NZ_JAYGHW010000018.1:0-36223 GCF_034932185.1 Spirulina sp. CCNP1310
TCCTTGGCTGCTTCAGAATTGGAGAAACTGGCCCAACAATTGGCCAAAGCCTTTGAGGGGGATGTGATTGATTTTCTTTAGAATCCTTCGGGGGGATGGTAATGGCCAGCGTGGTAATACCAGCCGGTGAGTTCATGGAGATATTCCGGGATTGAGAGACGACGGAGATCGGCATTGTGGCCGAGACTGTAGGGATTGATTCCGAATTGGCGGCAGAGTTCGATCTCGCTGAGGGGTGTGGTGTGGTGATGGGTCGTTTCTACGGGTTCGACTTCGATATCAATGAGGCGGGCTTCACTGCGGCGTTTGAGGGTTTCCACATGAATTTCCACCTGAGCCATTTGGGTTTCGATCTGGGCAAGGCGTTGATAGTGGGCGATCGCCTCCTCCTGCCAAGGCTCTAACTTTCGCGCCAACAGGTCATCAATACGGGCATCAATCACCGCCGCCGCCCCTTGGGGGGACTGCATGGCGGCAAGATAGCCCTCAATAAAGGCGAGTAATGTCGCTGAAACCGTTTCACCCTGGCTCTCGACAATGGTTTTAAAGGCTTGCCACTGGGCATAGGGCAGCATAAATGTGGCAACAACGGGATCATCTGGGTGGCGTTGTCGGGCCTTTTTGGGGATCACAGCATATTTATGGGCAACAACAGATCAATTTTGATCATAACGGTAAAATTCCCCCCGATCACCGAAAACCAACGAAGATCAATCGGTTTCCCGTAAAACGGTAGAATCAATAAAATCAGGGTAAATTAATCTGAAACCATCCCCAAATTTACTGACGACTTCCATGAACCTTGATAAACTAGACCCCACCCGACGGATCGAGAATATTGAACTGATTCGTGATATCCTCTTTGGCCCTCAACTCAAGGAGTATAGCAATCGTCTGCAAACTCTAGAGAATGCCCATAAGGCATTACGGGGGGAAACCGTTGCCAGCATCAAGGAAGTGCGGGATGAGTTGAACAAGCGTTCTGACGATACCAAGCAGATTCTCAAGGAATTTCAATTGGCGCTGCGGGCATTGCGGGATGACATCAAGGCCAACAAGGCCGCCGAAAATGATGAAAACACCGAACTCCGCCAACAATTGGATCGTTTGGGCAAACGCCTCGCTAGCAATATTTCAAATTTGGATGAGGCTTTAGATAAGCAGGTCAGTTCGGTACGAGATGATTTGCTCTCTAGCCATCGGAAACAGCAGGCGGATCTGATCGCCCTCCGTACAGAGGTGTTTGAGGAATTGGAAAAGCGGATTATGACGCTCTCTTCTGCGAAGGTGACGCGGGAAGATATGGCGGAATCGTTTTTTGAATTGGCTTTGAAGTTAAAAGGCTCAGAATTGCCTGCCGCCTCTCTGCCGGAGATCCAAGCTGCCCCCCCGGTTAGGGATGAACCGATCGCCCCGGAGCCTGTGGCTAAACCTCAGCTTGCTGAATCGGTGCAGAAGACGAAGCGGACAAAGGTTGATCTGGATTTGGGTCTTGATGGTGATGCAGAATAAGGGTTTGGGGGATGCCAAGGGCAATAATGGGTTAATGGCTGTGCCACATCCGCCCCAAGGCTCGATAATCTAATTTCCCCTGCGCATTGCGGGGGAGTTTCGCCATACCCTGCCATTGTTTGGGCTGTTTATGAGGGGCGAGTTCTTGGCGTAATTGGGCTTGCAGTGCGGCTAAATCTTCGGGGGATAATTGGGGGGCATAGAGGGCGGCGATCGCCTCTCCCCACATCTCATCCGCAATCCCCACCACCGTCACATCCCTCACCTTCCCCGTTGCGAGGATCGCGGCCTCGATTTCCTCTGGGGCAACATTTTCCCCCCCCGTGATGATCTGCCGACTTTGGCGGCCTTGAATCAGCAAAGAACCCCCTGGGCTGAATCGGCCTAAATCATCGGTAATCAAGATCGGCTCTGGCCAAGGGTTTGGGTAATAGCCGAGGCAAAGGGAGCGGGCTTGAATTTGGAGGCGGCCATCGGGGGTAAGGGTGACGCGGGCATGGGGCAGAAGAGGGCCACAGCCTTCGATACCGGCCAGAAAATCGGCAGGTTTGAGTGTGGCGATTTGGGCGGCGGTTTCGGTCATGCCGTAGGTGGGGGCAAGGGGCAATTCTAGGGCGCGGGCGCGGGTGAGGAGGTCGGGCCAAGCGGGTGCGCCACCGAGGAAGATGGCTCGGAATTGCTGTAGCCAAGGGGCTTGTTCTGCGGTTAGGAAACGCTGTAATTGGGTGGGAACGAGGGAGATAAACGTCGTTTGCCAATCCCCTGAGGTGCAGGTTTTGGAGTTACTCAGCCAGAGTTGGCCGCCCGTGAGGAGCGATCGCACTGCTTGCATTAAGCCGCTGACATGGTAGAGGGGCAAAATACAGTAGGCCGATAGGGGGGTGCGATCGAAATAGGTGTAAAGGCCATCAACGGCGGCGGTGAGGGTTTCCCATGTGTGAATCGTGAAGCGGATTTGCCCGGAGGAGCCGCCCGTGGGGATGTGGATCCCCCCTGCCCCCCTTGAAAAGGGGGGTTCTGAGGAATTAACCCCCTTATGAAGGGGGTCGGCGTAGCCGGGGGGATCGAGAGCCTCACAACGAAGTGGGATCCCCCCTGCCCCCCTTAAAAAGGGGGGTTCTGAGGGTGATGGGGGCCAGATCAGTTCGGGTTGTACTGTGGTGTGGACGGTTTGCCATTCTTGGGCTTGCCAGCGGGGATTGCAGAGGAAAACGGGGGTTTCGGTGACGACGGCGGCGCAAAATTGGGCGAGGAAGCGGCGGGGATCGGGTTCAGCTAAACAGAGGCGGGGTTTAATCTGCCAACGGGTCAATTGATCACAGGCTTGGTGAAATTCGGCATAAAACAGCGATTGATCTGCCCCCTGTAGCCAAGGTTGATCCCGTCGATCCTGCAAGATTGCCCCTAATCTGCTAACCATCCCACTGTGCCAAATCCTAAAGCGCGATCGCCGTTGTGGATATCCTGAGCCAATTGCAGGCCATTTTGACGACCCACGGCGGTTTCAAAGACTGAAGAGTAAATAATATCAAGGTTTTGGCCTTGGCAGATTTGGCGCAAGCGGGAGGGGAATCCGGCGATCGCCCCTTTCACTACATAGACCCCCCGCCAACCCCAGGCTTGCCATTGTTCCAGTTGGGCAATTTGGGCAACGGATTCATCGAGGGCTAGGGGGAGGGGCGATCGCGCCTGCCAGGTTAATAAATCTTCAATACAATCGGGCTTCAAGGGCTGCTCAATCAGTTCCACCCGTCCTGTAGTTTGGGCTGCCTCCAACCAACGGGCTAAACCATCGGGGGTTAAACTGCCATTGGCATCGAGGCGAATCTGTACCCCTGGGGGCAATTGGGTGCAAAGTTGCCGAAACCAGCGAATTTCTTCTGTCACCGCTGTCAGGCCAATTTTCCATTTGACGGTTTGGGTTTGGGGGGGGATGGGGGTGGTGAGGGCGGCGGGGCCGGTGGGGAGGAGGTGGGCGATCTGTTCTGGTTGGAGGGCGATTTCTGGGGGATGGGTTTGCAAGGCGAGCCAAGCGGATTCGAGGGCGAATTGGGTGGCGGGATAACGGTCGGGGATGGCGGCGATCGCCTCTGGGGTTAATTGGGGGGGGAGGGTTTGGAGGAGGGCGATCGCCTCTCCCAAGGTTTCTGAACCAAACCAAGGCACGGGGGCAATTTCCCCCTGGCCTCGCTGCCCGGAATCATCCCAAAGGGTGGCGATCGCGCCTTCCCGCACTGTCCAACGGCCATGGGCGGTATGGAGGGGAAAACGAAAGGGGATGGTGTAGGGTTGATATTGCCAATGGAGCATCAGAGACAGTCATGCTTTTGGGAGCACAAGTTTACCTTATTTCTCAATTTTTAGCGGCTCTACTAGCATTTATCGCCTCCCTTTAACGCTGTTTGATAGCCATAATCTACAATGGAATTAAGATTTATAAATTACCAAATCTTTGTTATTCCTGTGGGGAGACCAACACGCATAAAAAATCTAGCGAAAGCTTGGGATAAATGCTCCCGGTAGGGAGGACGTAAGCGAAGTCTGGGCTGCCCTCTACCTTGTAACAGAGACTCAAGAAAAGTACGTGGTAAAGTAAATACATCATGAAAATCAACTACACGATGAGTTAAGCTTAATTCCTTAACCTTTCCTTGATTAAGCATTGCAAGATTCCACATATAGCCATTACTAAGATCTCTACAAGTTCTCGTCCATTGTTTTGCATTAGGCTTTTTCCCTTCTTTTTTTTCTCCAACCTTTTCCCAAAATTCTTTATATTTTTCTAGAGATATATGTGGACAAACAATTACATTTGCGACCTTGCCTTGCTCAAGATCGCAAGCCTGAGTCATTACAATGACATCAGCTTGAGCAGCTTCGATCAAAGATGGCAAGATTACTTGCTCTTGACTATTTTTAATCTCAACTACTTTTGAAGCCCATCGGAGAATAGGACAATCAAGAATAATATCTCCCTGGGTTAGGCAAACATCTGCATCTACTGCCTCATACCAATGATCAATTTCTTCACTTGCAAAATCATTCATCTTCTTCTAGGCGATAGTTATCAATTACAATATGAGGCTCCCAAGACGGAAGCTTATCTACTTCGACCTCAATTCTTTCTGAAAAAAGAACTTCAGCACTAGATGGCAAAGCAAAAACACCCCTCCAAAATGGCTCGTCTTCTTCCAATTCCCAATCAGTACTGGTTTTAAAGCACTGTGAATGTGGAAGACTTGTAACTAAAGAATTTGCAGATGGCAGGAATTTTTTACGCTTCAGGTTTGATAATGATTGAACAACGTCAACATCTCTTCTCGTAATGGATCGAGTTAACTCATGTACAGCTATATCATCGAGTCTCAATTCGTAAGACTGATCCTCAATAGTTCTAATTTCGTATGGTTGAGGTGGTAAAGATACACTTGAAAAATTTATAGGACGTGGCAAAAGGTAATAGCTTTCAACACCAGTATCAACATTTTTAGCTGAAGTTTGTGCGATCGAACCTACTGAGCGCACTATTGCAATAGGACGATTAGAAAATTTTTGTGCGGTTCGATTGTTTAAAGTCGTTGCAACGCTAGCATACTTTTCTTGCTCTTGTTCAAATACTTCGTATTGTGATAAAATTGCAGCCATGGTTTTACTTCCTCCGCTTCCAAATTCCTGTTTGAGTGTCCTCACCTGTCAAATCAGAAAACGCACAAACAATCCAATAATGTGCTGTGTCAAACCAATTTTTTAAGATTTCTGGTGACTCATGATTTTTAATACCTCGCACAGTGAGTTCAAACAAAATATCTGCCCTGCCATTGAAAATGACGGATTTAACTGAAGTATGCAGTCTACCAACTGCCTCAGGCAATTCAAAAATGGTAGACCAGCTAATACCTTGAGGATAAGTAAGAAATCTTGAAGAGCTTGTTTTCCAGCTAATATCAGGAAAAACTTTGCCAATATCTTCAAGGGTAATCCAAGCTTCTCCTTGTGGAATTTTATTTACATAAGTTAGTTCATATTGAATTGGTTCCACTATTCCTAGTTCAGCTTCAATCAAAAAATCATTAAATTGCACTAAGTAATCCTGAAAAGATTTAATAATGCTGCTATATCTTGGATATTCGCTATCTGCCTCAACTTTTCTCCAATTGTGGACAAATCGATCTCGCTGAACCTGGATAATCCTTGTTCCATCCTGGCTTATAAACCATACTCGCGGCAATGGTGGGACATTAGTTAGCATTAATTCCGGATCTACGTTATGGTCACTAAAAATTTCGACCCTTGGTGTAATTGGAACAACATCATCACAAAATGGATATTCGGGCTGAAATCTTTGCCACAACAGTCCAATGTGGGGAGAAAGCAGTCCGTCGATCGACGGGAACAGCACACTACATGCTACTTCCGTAACCGGTGGTTGCCCATAAGATGGTAGTTTTTGAGAACTCACTCCAACTGTCACATTAACTATCCTACTTGCTCTGTTCAGTAAGGTATGACTAATACCCTACTATACAGACTAACTCACTAGTGAGGAAATTGATCAGATGAGTGAAAAAACTGTAACCTTCAGGAAATCGATATTTCTGAAGACTCAGCAGTAAGCTACAAGGCTCAGGTGGTCGGTGGTGGTTTTTTTGGTACATAAGTATTTACATAAATTTTGTTGCCCCCATTTTGATCTTTACGTATGATTTTTTGGGTCAGATGGGCTATAATGACTAAGCATTGTCAGAACTGCGGGTGTAGTTTAGTGGTAAAACCTCAGCCTTCCAAGCTGATGATGGGGGTTCGATTCCCCCCACCCGCTTTTTAAAGCCTTACCAGTAAAGGATTTTAGCTTAGTTTTGGCTTTTAGGAACCCTTAACACGCACAACACCATTAAAAGCCCCTCTCCCTCCTCTGGGAGAGGGATTTATGTTGAAGGAACAGGCTTAGGGGCAAACCCTACGCAATCACCGCATTCAACAACACATCAGAAAGAGACATCCCCTCCTCCACATCCGTAATCTTCACCGTGTTGACAATATCGAACTTCGCCCCCGCCGCCTCCAGTTGATCATCCAGAGCCTCCAGGAACTGCGTCGCTAACTTATCGCGCCCCACCTGGATCAGCGAAATCCCTAACTCCTCATCCCGATCAATCTTCCGAGAAGCCTCAATAATCAACCGCATCACCGACTTGCGATCGTCCGGCTCCCCATCCGTAATCACAATAATCGTTTCCCCATTGGGCTGGGTTTGACCCATCTCCTTACGATCAAAATAATTCGTCAGCGCATCATAGAGCACCGTCGCCAGATCCGTCTTGCCCATCGGGTCATGCTCCGCAAACACCTGCATCACCTTATCCGATGTCACATGGTCATAACGCTTGAACCGTCCAGAAAAGAGATAAACCGTGATCCCATCGGGATCCAGTTCTTCGCACTTTTTCGCCAACGCTAGGGTCGAGTCTTGCACCGCCTGCCACCGACTCTTACCCCCCGGTTGATCCTGTGTGGACATACTGCCGCTTTTATCGATGATCAGGGTGTAGTCCCGCTGTTCAACAATTGAGTTATTCGCCACGGTCAAATCAACCTCCTCGGATGGGTGGAAAAAATTAGGATTGCTCTTAGGGTATCGAATTGCGGACGGGACAGGCGCAAAACTCTAGGTTTTGATCACCTTTTTCCTGACCTAAGGGGCGAGGCGATCGCACTCCCAAACCCCCATCTCTGTAAGCCGATAGCGTAGCCGGTCATGGAGACGACTGGGCCGCCCCTGCCAAAATTCCATCACATCCGGGATGAGACGGAACCCCCCCCAATGGGCGGGCCGGGGAATCTGACCATCGGCATATTGGGCCTGAAACGCCGCGAGACGATCTTCGAGAATGGTGCGATCGCCAATCACCCGGCTCTGCTCCGAAGCCCAAGCCCCCAACCGCGAACCCAAAGGGCGACTATAAAAATATTGATCCGACTGCGCGGTACTGATCCGCTCCACCGCCCCCTCAATGCGCACCTGTCGCTCCAACTCCGGCCACCAAAACACCAACGCCCCCCAAGGATGAGCCGCCAACTCCTCACCCTTACGGCTTTCATAATTGGTATAAAACACCAAACCCTCCGGCCCCAACCCCTTGAGCAGCACAATCCGCGCCGCCGGCCGACCATCCAAACCCACCGTCGCCAGCGTCATCCCATTGGGTTCCGGCAATTCCGCCTCAATGGCCTGCTTAAACCAAGTTTCAAACAACTTCATGGGATGGCGATCGGCTTCACTTTCCAGTAAACCACCGCGAGTATAGTTGAGGCGCAGATCGGCCGCTGAATAATTCGTCATGATCAACTACAGGAAATGAGACACCGCCCTATTTTCCCACGATCGCCCCCTGTCAACCCAACCCCTCGGTACAATACAACCCAATCCCTCACCCCTTCCTCAACCATGACCACCACCATCCAAATCCTCTCCCCCGACGAAATCCGCCGCACCCTCACCCGTTTAGCCTCGGAAATCATCGAAAAAGTGGGGGATCTCTCCAGAGTTGTGCTTGTGGGCATCCATACCCGAGGCGTACCCCTCGCTGAGGCATTAGCAGCCCAGATTTTCAGCCTGGAGCAGCAGGTGGTGACGGTGGGGCAGTTGGATATTACGTTTTATCGCGATGACCTTAAACAGGTGGGGATGCGAACCCCGGCCAAAAGTGCGATGCCCTGTGACCTGACGGGGAAAATCGTCGTCTTGGTGGATGATGTGATCTATAAGGGGCGGACGATCCGGGCGGCGTTGAATGCTGTAGGAGAATTTGGCCGGCCAGAGGTGATTTACTTGGCGGTTTTGGTGGATCGGGGCCATCGCCAATTGCCCATCCACCCCGATTTTGTCGGCCGCAACCTCCCCACCGCTTCAGAGGAGCAGGTGCGTTTCTATATCCACAGCGAGGATGGCCGCGATGGCGTGGAATTGATCCGAGCGAAATAACGCCCCCATTGTGTAGGGGCGAAAAATTTTTCGCCCTCCGAAATTTTTCGCCCTCCGAAATTTTTCGCTTACGCCAACGCCCCTACAGGGCCTTTAAAACTGTTTCATGGTGCGGCGAATTTCCCGCTCGTCTTCGCGTTTTTTGACCGTTTCCCGCTTGTCGTGGAGCTTTTTGCCCTTCCCTAAACCGAGGGCCACCTTCACCCAGCCCCGTTTGAAATAGAGCTTCAGGGGAACGAGGGTGAGGCCTTCCTGTTCAAGTTTGCCGATCAGTTTATTAATTTCTTGCTTTTTCAGCAGCAGCTTGCGGGTACGGCGGGGATCATGGTTGAAATAATCGCCGCTGGCTTCGTAGGGGGAAATATGGACGTTGAGCAACCAAGCTTCACCATTGCGCATCAGGCCGTAGCCATCCCGGAGATTCACCCGCCCCGCCCGGATCGATTTCACCTCAGTCCCCACCAGTTCAATCCCGGCTTCGTAGGTGTCGAGGATTTCATACAAAAACCGCGCTTTGCGGTTGTCGCTAATGATTTTAATGCCTTCAGAGGGGGATTTGGCCATAGTGATTACGTTTCTTCAGTCCTTCATTCTATCGCAATTCCATGCCACAGGCGGCAGAGCCGCCCTAGAGCCATGCCACGGCCGAGCCGTGGCACGAGATTCCCCTTCTCTCGTTACTTGGCTCTGCCCAGTAATGCCCTCATGGAGGCTCTGCCTCCAGCCACAGGCAGCAAAGTTGATGTAGGGGCAAAAAATCTTTCGCCCCCAAGCAGATTAACGAGAAGGTGGATCATAGTTAAAGATCAGCAGTTCGTGGATGGGGCCGCGCTTCTGTGCTCTGCTGTTGATCATCCGCGTTGCTGGGATACGGATGATCTGATAATCCCCATAGAGATGATCAAAAAAATTGTCCTGGGGATCAATGTTGTGGGGGTCGGAATTGCTGACCATGAACAAAATTCCTTGGTGATGGAGGCGATCGCACAATTCCTTTAACCGAATTTGATCCCCCTCATCAAACCCTTGGGAGGCATAGGCATTAAAGGAGGCAGTCCTATTCAACGGACGATAGGGGGGATCGAAATAAACAAAGCTCTTGGGTTTGATCCTGGTTTCGATCTGGGTGAAATCCCCTTGATTGATTTGAGTCCCTTGGAGGATTTGGGAGACTTGCGTGAGATTGGGGCGATCGCAGATTTTCGGGTTTTTATACCGCCCCACGGGAACATTAAAATCCCCTTGGGAATTAACCCGAAACAGACCATTAAAACAGGTGCGATTGAGGAAAATCAGCATCGCCGTGCGCTCAATCCAGGGGGAATCGTAACAACGAAAATCAAAAGTTTGCCGTTGCTCGTTAAATTGGGCGCGGATTTGATAGTAATACTGAGATTGTTGGGGGGGAGTGAGGGTGAAATAATGGGTTTGTAAGATGGCTAATTGCTCGATCAGAGCCTCAACATCCCGTTGAATCGTGGTATAGGCCATGATCAATTCAGGATTGAGATCGAAAATCGTCCGCTGTACTTGGGGAAATTGGCAGGCGATCGCCCACAACACCGCCCCTCCCCCCACAAAGGGTTCAAAATAATGCTCAATCTCTCCCCTGGCCAGTTGGGGCGGTAGGTATTGCTGAAGGATGGGCAGGAGTTGACGTTTACCGCCGGCCCATTTGAGAAAAGGTTTAGCCATGGGAGTGGGAAGTGGGAAGTGGGAAGTGGGAAGTGGGAAGTGGGAAGTGGGAAGTGGGAAGAACTCGTGCCATGGCTCTGCCATGGCATGGAATTGAGGCGGCTCTGCCGCCTGGTGGAGGCAGAGCCTCCGGGGAGCGTGACTCGGCAGAGCCAAGTCACAAGGTTACAAGGTTAGGGGTTAATGGTCGATTAATTGGGTGTAGAGGCGTTGGTATTGTTGGGCTTGGGCGGTGAGGGAATATTCTGTTTCTGCCACCTGACGACATTTGAGGCGATGGGATGCAAGATCGGTTTTTTCGAGCCAAGACTGTACTCCCCAAGCTAGATCCTCGCCATTTTCTGGCTCCGCTAGATAGCCCGTCACCCCCGACTCAATGAACTCCGGCACGCCCCCCACCCGAAAAGAGATCACGGGCGTACCACAGGCCAAACTTTCCTGGATCACCAACGGCGCATTATCTGCCCTGGTGGGGAATAGGACTAAATCGGCAGCGGCATAGGCGATCGCCTTCATCGCATCACTAAATAGATAACCCAAATTCACCACCGGAATATCCACCTTTTCCGCCAACCGTGACCCCTGGCTGCCAAACATCACCAGGGTCAAATCTTGGGTGAGCGATCGCGGCAACCGCTCCAACAGCGGCACAATAAAATCCCCCCCCTTGCGCCGCTCCACCAAACTATCCACGCCAAACAGCAAAACCCGCCCCTCCACCGGCAACCCCAACAACCGCCGACAGGTAGCCGGATCATGGGCTTGGAACTGATTCAAATCAAGACCGGCCCGGATCATCTGCACCGGGAACCTTCCCAATAGGCTTTGTTTTGCTAAATCCACCAACCATTGACTATGGGCCACAATGGTGAGGTGCGATCGCCCATAAACCCACTGTTTTAAGCGCCATTCCCAGGCTGAACTATCAAAACGAATGGGGGGATATTCCTGGGGATAGGGGCAACGACCACAACCCCGCAACCAGCGATCGCAATCATAGCTATAGGCACAATGGCCCGTTAACCCCCACATATCATGGAGCGTCCACACCGCCGGTTTATGGCGGGTAATTTCCGGTAGGGCCAAGTAATTAAAATAGCCCGTGTGGAGGTTGTGAAAATTCAGCACATCCGCCCATTGGTAGCGGGGATGGCGGGGCAGGGCAAAACTACTGAGGAGTTCGACATAGTTGAGACTGATCGTATTGCGATTCAGCCGTGAGAGATGGCTTTCAATCTGGGGCCAACGGGGGAATACCGTCACATCCCTTTCCGGGGCCACCACCTTACCCACCAACAGATGAGATTCTAGCCCCTGAGACTGGAGAGCACGGTGGAGGCGATAGGCGGTAATTCCTGCGCCTCCCCCTTGATCCGATTGATTCAGATGTAAAACCTTCACCGTCGTTTGTCCTCAAGGCAGCAGCCCTTATCCTAGCAAGGTTTTAGCGATGGAGAACAATCCTGATCGCTGTAGGATGAGAAGGGGCGAAAGGTTTTCCCTGAGGAGGTCGAAAGATTTTCCTGGGGAGGGCGAAAGGTTTTTCGCCCCTACAGACCCCCGACAATTTTGAGTAAACTTCCTACTTCTCACTTCCCACTCATAAGCCGATGGTACGGAAATTAATTTTAGATACTGATCCCGGTGGCGATGATATTTTTTCAATTCTCTGGTTGTTGAGTTTTCTCAAACATAAAAATATTGATTTGCTGGCGATTACGACAGCGGCGGGGAATGTTCCCGCTCGCAACACGTTTAACGCCGCTTGCCAAATTTTGCGCCTCAGTGAGGTGGATGATATTGTGGTCGGTCGGGGTGTGGCGCTACCGGAACAACTATTTAGCCACGCTAGCCATATCCACGGCTCCGATGGTATGGGCAACCTTTCCCAAACCCTCCCCCCTGGACGGCGACGGTTTTCCGATTCTCCCCCTTCGGAAAAATTGATTATTGATTTGCTCAATCGCTATCCCGGTGAGGTGACGATTGTGGGGATTGCTCCCCTGACGAACTTGGCGATCGCCGAAAACCAAGCCCCCGGCATCCTCAAAAAAGCTAAGGAAATTGTGATTATGGGGGGGGCGTTTAATGTGCCGGGGAATGTGACACCTGTTGCAGAATTTAATATTGCCTTTAATGTCAAAGCCGCACAACAGGTATTTGCCAGCCGTAGCGATATGGTGATGCTGCCCTTGGATGTCACCCGTGAGTTAGTCTTTACCTCAGAAATGATTGCCGATCTCGTAACCGATTACCCAGAGAGTAAACTGGTGGAATTCATGGCGAAATTGGTGGATTTTCTAACGAGAACCTCCCTAGAACATCGGGAAACTAAGGGAAAACGCGGGTTTTTAATTCATGATGCGGTGGCGATCGCCTATCTCTTTTACCCCGAACTGCTCACCTTTAAACGGGGTCAAGTGATGATTGAAACCCAGGGGAAATTTACCACCGGCCAAACGCTGCTGGACAATCGCCATGGTGTGAAATCGGGATTTAATGCCTGGGTTGCCACAGAAGTAGATGGCCATAACCTCATGGCCTGCCTCGTTCAAGACCTAACGAGCCTGATCCAGGGAGTTCACCACAACTAACCCTGAGCGGCACAGAGCGCCGCCCCCACCAGCCCCACATCCCCACTCAACACCACCTGAATCGGCACAGAATCCAGCACGGCACTCACCCGGCCCTTATCCCGATAGGCGGCCATGAATTCCCCCTGCTCCATCAAAGGCAGAATTTTGGGGGCAATGCCACCGGCAATAAATAGCCCGCCATAGGGTAAAAGCTTAAGGGCCAAATTCCCCGCTTCTGCACCGTAGGCCGAGATAAAACAATCCATCGTGGCCCGGCAAAGGCGATCATTAGTGCTAAAAGCCAGTTGCGCAATCAGGGCAGCGAAATCAAGATTAGGGTTTTGCCATTGGGCGGCCAAGGCGGGGGATTCCGGGATCGCGAGGCGATCGCGCAAACAGTGATAAATATCCACAATCCCCATCCCCGAAACCACCCGCTCCACCGACACCCGTTTTAACTGCTTCTCGGTTTTGAAATAGTCCAATAAAGCGGTTTCTGTGGGATTACGGGGGGCAAAATCCGTATGGCCGCCTTCCGTGGGAAAAACGCGATATTGACCATTGCCTTGGGGAATCACCACCGCCTCCCCCAAACCCGTCCCCGCCCCCAAAACAGCGATCGCCCCCATCGGATCAGGCCGCCCCGCCTGCAAACAATGTAAATCTTGCGGCTTCAACCCCACCACACCATAACCAATCCCGACAAAATCATTAATCAGCGTCACGCTTGCTAAACCCAGGGCTTGGGCGAGGCGATCGCCCCCCAATTGCCAATGGAGATTCGTCAGCGTACAACAATTATTAGCCACCGGCCCCGCAATCGCAAAACAGGCCCGCTGAGGTTTTTGCTTCAGCCCTTGGCAAAATTCCGCCACAATCGGCACAAGGTCGGGATAATCTTGGCTCGGGTAACTTTGGGGGGAAGATTCCGGCTCTACCCCTTGGGCAGTGGTGTGAAACAATTGCAGCCGGGTATTCGTGCCGCCGATATCGCCGGCAATTAATAAAGTCATGGCGATCGCCTCACTCAGAATGTTTTGAACATCTTCAATCCACTTTACCGCTCTTCTAACCCAGAAATATCACCAGATTTCGACAAAATCAAGCTTAAAATATTTAACGTCGGAGAATTGAGTAAATATTGCTCCACAAAAGCCTGTTGACGGATTTCCTCCAAGCTGTAACTATCAAACACAACAAAAGGGAATTTTTGATATTGGTAGCCAATCGGTAAAATACTAGAATCAACCGGATAAATCGACCGAACGTATTCAGCTAAAATTTCCCGAAAAGACCCTTCCTCAGAAGTTTCTGCCTTTTCCTGAAAATATTGCTCCAAAATATCGCCCACAATAAACACAAAAAGCGGGATCGCATAATACCGTTCTAAGCGTTGACTCCGTTCTTGAAATTGCTGAGATTGCTCACAATCCCGCACCGATTCAATTAACTGAACGGCATTAACCATTTGTTCTTTTAACTCATCCCCATATTCCTCACGGTGACTTACACCCTTCATTAACTTTAGCAAACGATCATCTTGACACCTTAAAATATTATGCAAGCGCAGTAAATAATTCTCTTCAACAACTTTCTTGGCCAAAGGGACAATCAACAAGCTTCCAGTTAAATAGCCTAGATCTAAGCAATTGAATTCCAGCAAGTGATCTAAAGTTTTACCCTGTAAAGGCTTAATAAACTGCTCTGCAAAATCCTGATTTAACTGAAGATAGGAGAGGCGATTTTGAGCAATATCATTAGATAAATTAGGGATATCATGATGCAGTTTAAAATCAGTACTAGACAACAAACTTTTGAGATTATCAAGAATCTCTTTAAGCACAACATCTCCAGGATTTTTTTTCATTTCCTTTGCCAATTTATCATTCAAGCTAGCCAATTGATTAGAAAAAGTCTGTCCCGCCCCACTCATAGATTTTCCACCAATGGGAATAATTAAAAACTGATCACTACCAATCGGACTCACGCCATAAATGCGAGTTAAAATTGCAGCCTTGAGTAATAGTAAAATATTAAATAAATTTAAAATACTTTTGTGCAATGAAGACTGTACATCTTCAGTATAATAAATTGCTCGTTCCGTTACATAGAAAGTCAAGAACTTATCCTGCTGATCAATGGTTCGATCTCCCCGTCCTCGATAAATGACTTGGATAATTTCCATCAAGTTTTTTTCAATAAAAAAGCGAGGAATTTCTACCAAAATATGTCTTGCCTTCGGGAAAGATAAGCCCCGACTACCAGAAGCCGTCATAAAAATCACCCGTACTTGATTTTTATATTGCTCAATCTGCTGTTTTTCTGGTTCAGCAATATCAGCATGAACCTCCAAGTAATCTTGTTTTTTTGTAAATTGAGGCAAGACTTGAGTTAATCGATCAATCAAGATTTTTAGCTTTCGCTTATTTTGAATATAAACAATAACCTGTTCAACTTCAGGATCAACCAAGAGAATTTTTAGATCCATAAAAATTTGCTCACTTTCCTCTTCTTCTAGCTGCTTTTCATACTTTTTTCGCAAGTTAGTAGACTCATGAAAACCATAGGACTGAACAAAAACCTTATAGGTAAGGCTTAAACTTTTCGCCGGATAAGCATTGGTGTTAATCAAAATAGCGGGATAATGTTTAAACGTAAAGGGTTGCCAGACAATAGATTCGGGAGCATTTTGGCAATGTCTGAAGTAGATTTTATCCGGTTCTGATTTAGTCTTTGTTAAATGCTTATTGATCACCGTTGCATCCACCAAAGATGCATCTGCAACAATAACCTTGCAGTTAAAGCCATATTGAGGATCGGTTAATCCATATTTTTTGATGAAATCTTCAATACCTTGTAAAAAAGCAACTCCTCCATCATCTCCAGTAATTTCATCAATCATAATAATTAGATGTTTGATTTTTTGAGATATTTGACGCATTTTATCTGGAAAAACTTTTCTTTCATTTTCCCGGTAAGCACTCTTGAAAATTTCGTTTAAATGTGTCAATGTGTCACCCGTTGCCGTTTTTTTAAGAGATTGGATGGAAACAGTGGCAACAATTTGACGAGAAACTTGTCGATCAACTAACAATGCTATGGCTTTACAAACGCTTTGCAGCACTCCTGCTGACCCCTGTTTTGCTGGCGTAATCGTATTTTGGTCAATGCGTTGTAGGGGAACACGACGGTTTCTACCATTGTCCTCAAGACGACTATCTTGAAAATAAATACCTGCTTCTTGAAAATGTCCTTGGCTTGTATTCGACTGATATTGAACAGTGGAGTGATTATAGTTGTTTTTAATGAGATTAGCACAGGAGTTGAGAGTAAATACCCCATCATGAACAAGTTGCTGAGTTTGGGGATTTTTGAATTTCTCGAGGATATCGAGATTCACCTGCTTACGGGGACTGGCATAGAGAAATAAAAAACCCTCTTCAGCATGATCTTGTAGAAATTTGGCGATCGCCGTTGTTTTGCCAATTCCCGGATTCCCAGTTAAAAAAAGAAAAGAATGGGGATTATTTGGTGAAAGCGATCGCACCACTAACGTCTGATGAGCATCTTGTAAATTAATCCCCTCAGGCAATTCCAGTTTTTCCCGCAACTCAGAAGACACCACCCCCACAGAATTAGCAAATCCCGTGATTATTTCCCGATGCTCTACGCAAGTTTTTGCATTAGGAGCAATTTTTAGAAGTTTATTGACAAAATCTTTCCCTCCCTCAAAACTTCGTGACACACTACGTTTAATTTTATTCAAGACATCTTGCCGAGATTGCTCCATGCCCCGATCTTTTTGCCGTTGTTGGTAAATGGTCTGGCAAGTCGCTAAAAATTTTTGACTTTCTTGCTGTTTAGGATTCACACAAACTGAGGAAAGTCCACGATTGGTATATCCAATAATATTAAATAACATTGAGATTCGCAGATCCTCTGGATTAATAATTTCGGTCTCACAGAGAAATTCATAAAAGCTGTAAGCATAGCTCCCCGCCTGAATTAACTTCACCATCTCCTTATCTGAAGATTGAAATGCATTGAAGTAACTCCGCAAAGAATCTGATAACGAATAATCTAAACAACTGGTATCTAGTCGCAACTGAGAAAACACACTTTTAGAGCGAAAATAATTAATTTCTCGCCACAATAAATTCTTGATAATTTCAACAAAACCTAAATCCTCTCCCTGGGGAGAAAATTGAGCAACAAAAGCTGATAAATCAACACAAACCATGCGATAATTAACCCGCCTTCCTTTTTTTGATCGCAAAAGTAACAAAGTATCTGCCTTGAGAAAACCTCCCGTTTTTTTATATCGTGAAATCAAAGAGTCTACTGATAATAGATCAGAAAATTGCTGTAGGACATCTCGTTCCCAAGTCTCTCCCTCCTCTGTATTTTGACCTAAACTATTGTCTCCTCTAAAACAGCACTGTAAATAAACAACTTCTACCTCTGATTTGCCTGTAGGAAAAACAAATTCTAGATATTCTCGCCAAAAATTCAACCCAGCCAAAAAACCACGCAACAGAAAAAATTGACTCCATTTTTCTAAAACCGCTTTTTCTTGGGAACTGGTGACTTGCCTTAACAGAGTTTTAATCATGCTAGAAAACCGAAGTTGTTGCAAGTCTTTTTGATACAAGTTTCCATAGGACTGTTGTAACTTAGACTGCTTAATACCAGTTAACAAACCAACATTAAAGCCAACTTCAAATAAACGACCCAAGTCTGCGGAAATTTCTGATTTCATAATAATTTTTTATTTTTTATTCAAAATTACTTTAACACGGGTCAAAAATGCCAAAATGTTAAATTCAACTTTTTCTTTAGCATGGGGCATTAATGCCAATTTACCCACGGATTTATCGCCAATTAGGTTTTGATAGGGATCAAGCTTTAGCTGGATACTTTTGCCCATTTTTTCATATCTGGCAAAATGAAAAAGTGTCAAGTATTGCAAAATATCTTGCTTGATGTTTCCTTGATCAATCAATCCTTGCCGAATTTTTTGATCTCCAAGGATTCCATCATAGAAATTCAACAGGGTGCTATAGGAAATAACGCCTCGATAGGTTCGATCATTTCCGACTGCTTGGCCATTAAAGAGGTTAAAGAAAACGGCAAACCTTTTATTTTGATCTTCAGCCAAATGGGTTAGTTCTGCCGTATCTTCAATATAAAGAGATTGAGCCAAGGTTTTCAGGGGAACCACATAATATTTATCGAAAAACATGGGATAAATATTTAAATCCTGATACTCTCCTTTAAGTAACCTCATGATATCTCGAGACATAAAAAATAAATCTTCATCATCTTGATTTTGGGTTAAGTGCAATGTACTGGTATAGGGTGCTTTGGCAATATAGATAATATGTCGATATCCTTGGCGATACAATTTTTGGATGACATCACCCATGATCGTAGGCTGTGTGAATAGTGTCTCTCGATCATAATTTGCGGAAAAGGTTTGAATGAGACGATACTTAACTTTACGATGCTCTTCCTGGAGGATACCTACTACTTCTCCCATGAGGGTCGCATATTTTTGCTGAATCTCAGGTTTCCAACTTCGATCATGTTCACGACTAGAGACAATGATCATTGCTAGTTTTTCTAATTTTGTGAGTTGAGGCAGGGTAAAGGTTTTGGGTAGCACAGAATAAAGCGAACTCATGGCATTTTTAATTTTATGAGTGTTAGCAGAGCGAACATCAATCCCCTGTGCATTGGAACGATGTTGTTCGTTCAATAAATGAGCTAGAACTTTAGAGAAGTTATACATAAAATTTTCTCGCAATCCGGCATCATCTCTTTTTTCAATATCTAAGCGTAAAATAGGTAAAAATAAGCGTTCTTCTTTAAGTAAGATGTTTAAGGTGGTGTAAACAAGGAGAGAAAAAGTAAAATTGTAAAAGAAATTTTCTCTCAAACTGGGTTTTGCTTGTTGATGAGAAAAAACCAAAGCATTGCACTGCTTAAGTTCATACTTTGCATAAAATTCTTGTAGCGAGCTATTATCTTTTACACCAAAAATAATCGGTAATACTTGAACTGACTTGATATCATACTGCATTCTGAAAGATTGCTCATCGTCAGTTATAAAATATTGTAAATCACTAATACCAAGGGTGACGGGAATATTCAAAAATGTATTGCTTTGGGATTTTGCTTCAGTAACATCTATGTATTTCAACGCTAACTTAGGATTGACTGTTACACATTGATCAAATACTGTACTTTCATCAATTATCTCTTGATAGTCATCTTTAAGGAGGCGGTTTTTTAACGTTAAATAAACTGGGCTTTCCTGTGGCTTTGCCGGTGTTTTATAGTTAATCACTTTTTTGAGAAATTTAACAAGTTTATTGATTTTTTTCTCAACCTCGTACTTCATAAAACCTTTACAGATTTTCCTCAACATATCAGAGCGAGAATCGTCAGATTTTTGCAGGTCAGGTAAAACATTGGACTGAAATTTTTCAATGGGATTATAGTTTAGATCGTCAGTCGGTTGATAATTTGGTGAGTTAGGATCATCACAAGCAAAGACAAAGAAGTAAAGTAGTGCGATCTTGAGGATTTTCAGAAAACCAAACTTTGTGCTGATATTTTCTTGGTAAAGTTTGCTGTCAGGATTGAGTAAATCAAGGTGATATTGAAAGGATGATTCTCCTTTAGATCTGTTCACACCTCCATTGAGCTTCAGTTTTAAACCTAGCGTAAATTCAATGGCTCCATCCAGACGAAATTCTCCTAAGTTTCCATCAATGCTGGGGATAACAGGTAAATAATCAAAGGCATCTTCACAGGCAAATATATCTCTATAGTTAATAGAGCCATTGGAGTGCTGAATCTCATAATCACCATCAGCATAATCTAAATTGATGTATTCATCAATATACTGAAGTCGTCGAATTAAAGACTGTAAATAAATGGCTCCTTCTTCCTCAATTTCTTTACTACTTTGATGATATTGGTCTAATAAAAATTGTAGATAAATAATCTGGGCTTTTCGCTTTAATTTACCTAATGTTTCTTGATTAACGATTTTCTTTAATTTACCAAAATCATTTTTGGGTTCTTCACGTTGACGATATAGATCATCAACAATATCCTCTAATTCTTCTTTATTTTCTACAGAACAATTTTCAAACTCTTGATCTAAATAGTTTAAAATGCCTGCTTTAACCAATTCATCAAAATTTATGCCATGATTGACGCGAATGGTTAACTTATGAAAGCGCAAATGTTTATCTTTAGACTGAACATCATCAAATGTCAATCGACATTTTTTTAATGAATTAGGTTCACTAAAAGGATAGCTAAAGTTTGCGGTTGCTTGTTTTCCTTCAAAACTAGATAAATCAACAATAAGCTGCTTTATAAAGGTTTGAGGAGAAATAGATGGTTGAGCTTGTAAATAATGGTTAACAGCATCTTGAAGTAATTTCTCAAGAATTTGCTGGACTTGCTGAATCTGTTGCGGAAATTGTTTTTCGCATTCTTCGGTAAAGTTAAGCGTTGTTATTTTATGATTAGGCGAGCGACTTAATGGACTAGGAATTGGTTTTTGAGAGACAGTGGTGGCGATTTGATCAATGTCAAAAATACATCGCTTGTAAGATTTATTGTCAACAACTGTTGTCATGATCTTAAAAACAGGTTCCGATGACGCTTGCATCGTTTCGATGATTTTTGTCAGCAAGTCGCCATAATCCACGGTTGGCAGATTATTATTGCTGTCTCTCAGTTGACTGACCATTGCACTTCAAGTTTAGTGATGATGTGAGAATTTTCTTACTTATCCCTAAGATTACCTTCACTTGTCAAGTCAAACTTAATTGTTTGT
This sequence comes from Spirulina sp. CCNP1310, assembly GCF_034932185.1. Lineage (NCBI taxonomy): Bacteria > Bacillati > Cyanobacteriota > Cyanophyceae > Spirulinales > Spirulinaceae > Spirulina > Spirulina sp. CCNP1310. The sequence goes on from NZ_JAYGHW010000018.1 coordinate 20,624, forward strand.
AATGCTATGAACAATTTTGCGTAATTTTATGCGTAATTTCACTGAAAAAATAGGTGAAGCCGTCACCCTCAGGAGTGGGATTCAGGTTCGTGGATCATGGGCGATCGCCCCCCTCTAGTATGTATAGTCTGTATCTGGCAACCCCACGGTTCTGCTCAGTTACCCAATCCAAGGGCAAAGGGCGATCGCGCTACAATGGGAGAATCTATGGTTTTTAAGCTGTTAGTGCCATATCGCCCCAATTGATGCTGGTTATTTTTCTCCGGAAGAATATCTCGCCTTGGAAGAAACCAGACCGATTAAGTATGAATATTGTTAGGGCCAAATTGATGACATGGTAGGGGCCAGCGCAGCCCATGTCACAATTGCGGGGAATATTTTTGCCGCAATCCGTAGCCATGTGCGGGGGAGATGTTGCCGGGTATTGATTTTAAAATTAGTTTTGTGCAATTGTACGGAGATGTGATTTTTCTACCCTTAGATCTACCCGAAGCGTGGGGGCGAAAAGGCGAAAAATAGAGTAGGGGCGAAAAATTTTTCGCCCCCGCCCTCACCCTAAATCCCTCTCCCAGGGAGGGAGATGGACTTTGCTCTAACTCCCTGTATCCCTTTTTGGGGGATGGGGGCTTTCATTAAAACAGCGTCAGGATATAGAGGAGGACAAACAGGATGATCCAGATGATATCGACGAAATGCCAGTAAATTTCCGCCATGGATACGCCCGTGTGTTTGGTGGCGGTGTAATGGCCGGGGCGGCGCGATCGCCACAGTACCCCTAACATCATCAACACGCCGACAAAAACGTGCAAACCGTGGAAGCCGGTCATCACATAGAAACAACTGGAAAAGACATTTGCCGAAAGGCCATAACCTAACTCGGTATATTCATAAACCTGACCACCGAGGAATACTAAACCCATGATGATCGTGGCGATATACCAAAGGCGCATTTGTTGAACTTGGCCTTTTTTAATCGCGACCTCGCCCATGTGCAACACAAAACTACTGGAAACCAGAATAATTGTGTTGATCGCAGGTACAAATAGCTCCACTTCTGTGCCTTCTGGGGGCCAGACTTCGGCATTAGCACGGTAGATGAGATAGGCGGTGAAGATGCCAAAGAACATTAAAGATTCTGAGGCGAGGAACGTCATTAAACCCATGAGGCGATGATCGCCATGTTCACTATGGGACTCAGTGGTTGGGGTGGCGGTGGGATAGGCTCCGTTTTGAGCCGCGTCGAGGGGGGTGGTCATTAGGGCTTAGGGGGTAGGGGGTAGGGGGTAGAGAGTAGGAAGTAGGAGCTAGAGAGTAACAAATCACTTCCCACTTCCCACTTTCTACTTCATTTCTTTGCCGACTTCTGCCAAGATTTCCTCAACGGTGAGTTCGTTGGGTTCAAAGCTTTGGGTATCAATGCCGTAATCGTAGGGGCCGGCCCAGACGATGGGTTCTTCGTCGAAGTTTTCGATCGCCGGGGGGGAGGTGGTTTGCCATTCGAGGGTGAGCGATCGCCAGGGGTTGCGGCCGGCGGGTGCGCCTTGGCTCCAACTCCAGATCATATTAATCAAAAAGGGTAAGACGGAAATCCCTAACAGGATGGAGCCATAGGTGCAAACCTTATTGAGGAATTCAAATTGGGGGTCATACATGGCGACGCGGCGGGGCATCCCTTGCATCCCGAGGCTGTGCATCGGTAAAAAGGTAAGGTTAGTACCAATGAATGTGAGGATAAAGTGAATCCGCCCTAGGGTTTCGTTGTACATCCGCCCGGTCATTTTGGGGAACCAGTGGTAAATCCCGGCGTAGAGGCCGAAGACGGAACCGCCAAAGAGGACGTAGTGGAAGTGAGCGACGACATAATAGGTGTCATGAACATGGAGGTCAAAGGGAGCCGTTCCCAAGGTGACACCACTTAAACCGCCAAAGACGAACATCGCCAATAACCCAACGGCAAAGAGCATCGGGCTGGTGAACCGGATTTTACCGCCCCAAAGGGTAGCCACCCAACCGAAGATTTTCACCCCCGTGGGGACGGCGACGATCAAGGTGGAGATCGTGAAGAACATCCGCATCCAGGGGGGTGTGCCGCTGGTGAACATATGGTGAACCCAGACGAATAGACCAACAACGCAGATCGCGAGACTGGAATAGGCGATCGCCTTATAGCCAAAAATTGGTTTCCGGGAATGGGTGGAAATGATTTCCGACATTACGCCGAAAATGGGCAGGATCATCAGATATACCGCCGGGTGGGAATAGAACCAAAAGAGGTGCTGATACACCACCACATCCCCCCCCATTTCTGGGCGGAAAAAGCCAGTGCCGAAGTTGATATCAAACAACAGCATGATCAAGCCAATGGCTAAAACCGGCGTTGAGAAAAGGGCGAGGAAAGAGGTGGCCACCATGGCCCAACAAAACAGGGGCAGTTCATCCCATTGCATATTGGGGGTTTTCAAGTGGTAGACCGTCACCAAAAAGTTCAACGCCCCCAAAATGGAGGAAGTCCCGATCAGGGCAATGGAGAGAATCCAAAAGCTTTGGCCCGTGGGGCTGGTGACGATACTCAAGGGTGGGTAGGAAGTCCAACCGGCTTGGGCCCCACCGTAGAGGAAACTCATCCCCAGGAATACCGCTGCAATGGGGTTGAGCCAAAAGGCGATCGCATTCAAATTGGGGAAGGCCATATCCTTGGCCCCAATCATCAGGGGAACGAGGTAATTCCCAAATCCGCCAATGGCCGCTGGCACGATCCAAAAAAAGATCATTAATGTGCCGTGGTTGGTGAGCAATGTGTTGTAAACGTCGGGACTTAATAAGTCCGGATCGGGGGTGGCCAGTTCTGCTCGCATGAATAGGGCCATCACCCCTGCCACGAGGTAGAAGAAAAAGGCGGTGACAAGGTATTGAATCCCAATCACCTTATGGTCGGTGTTGTAGAGAAAATAATGATACCAAGACCACTGTTCTGGATGGGCGTGGCCTGTGTGTTCTTGAGGGGGTGGGGATTGGAGGGGAAGTTGTGCTTGTGCCATACCAAGTTATTTACAAAAGATGAGGGGCAAAAAGGACAGTTCTAGAGGGTCTTCAACGTTTTTGGTGATAATTTAAACTGATATAAAAATTGGAACCCTCGATTTAGGAGCGTTGGCGTAAGCCTGCCGGAGGCACAAAAACTTTTCGCCCCTAAGCACATCCAGTATCCAAATTTAGCCAATTTCACCATATTTTCTGAAGACCCGTTAGAGATGGGTGTGGGCGGCAATGGCGGGCCCAACGTGATCCATATCGAATTGACGGGTGAAGGCCGCTAGGCGGTCTACATCATCGTAGTGATGGCTATCGGTGTTCATCGCCACGGTTTGCTCTAGACCAGGAGCCTGGGCAACGGTGTTCGACTCCACCCAAGCCTGATAGTCTTCTGGGCTATGGACGATGATTTGCGATCGCATCCCCCCATGGTAAGAGCCACAGAGTTCGGCGCAAACAATCGGATAAGTACCTGTTTTAGTGGCGACAAACCGCAATTGGGTTTGCTGACCGGGGATCACATCCTGTTTAATCCGGAACTGAGGCAACCAAAAAGCATGGAGTACATCCTTCGCTTCAAGGTTCAGTTTCACATCCTGACCGAGGGGTACATGAAGTTCCCCAGAAATAATTCCTGTCTCAGGATAGGTAAAGATCCAAGCGTATTGCATCGCCGCCACATCCACATTCAGATCCGCTGGCCGCACCCCCATCTCGGCATTAGCCCCTAAACCATAGGTGACATCACCGGACTGGGCTAAGAGGGGGCCATCACTACCGGGGAGGCTGGCCACCTGTACAGGAGCATGGCCATGGTGGGCCATGTGGCCGCCAGCATCAAAGCCGCCCATTTGGTTATAAACCTGGACGCTGTAGATGCCTAAACCGATGACAATAAAGGCGGGGATTGCCGTCCAAAAGATTTCCAGGGAAAAGTTACCCATGACGGGCTGACTGTCGGTTTCATCCCCGGGCCGGTGGCGAAATTTAATCAACGTGAAGACGATCGCCCCCTCCACGACTAAAAATAAGGCGGTGCCAATCACCACCATGATATTGAACAGATCATCCACCAGGGGGGCCTGGAGGGAGACTTGTTCCGGTAGGAGGTTGTTATTTTGCCCGTACCAAATGCTGATCCCCGTCACAGCGACACCAATGACGAGGGTAATTAATGTACCGGGAACTGTTTCTTTTTCGTTAGCCATAGAGATTAAAGGTCATAGACCCAGGATTGCGGGATGGGCAAGGGGCAAGGGGCTTGGTACTGAGCAGATCCTCGCCCCGGAGTCTCCCCTTAGAATTTAACGAATTTCTTGTTTGACAATGCAGTCAATCCGACAGGAATCGTTAATTTTTAAGGTTATTTTACGGTTCCGATGCTTTTTAACACCCCTTTTTCTGTTTGTTGGGGGACGATATCGAGGCGATCGCTCTCGGCGCAATAGGCTAAATCCTCATCGAGGCCCAGACGGAGCAAACGCTGGCCGTGACTGGCTTGGCGGAAGAGGCCCACCAGATCATTTTGCCATTGCTGGTAAAGGGCGATCGCCCCTAAAACTTCATCATTGCCTAACATTTCTGCCCCCAATTCCTGATAAAAGGGGAGGGCGATCGCTCCGGCGCACACCGTATCCTCCAGGGAATAGCTCCCCTCCCACCCAGAACCCACCAACCAAAGGGTTTCCGGTCGATGTTCCCGTAGGGCATTGACCACCGCTTGACGGTTCACCTGAGCCGCAGTAAACACAAGGGGCGCATCCTCCACCGCTTGCAATGCCCGCGTGCCGTTGGTGGTGCTGAGAAACAGCCGTTTCCCCCCCACCACGTCCGGCGTACAAACCAGGGGCGAATTGCCCATTTCAAACCCCTCCACCTGACGGCCCCCTCGCTCCCCCGCCCGTAACCGTTGGTCAGCGGGCCAGGTTTCGCTCACCTGGGTGAGGATGTCTAAATCCCGGAAGGTTTGCACCGCTTCGGCTCCGGCGGCTAGGGCCGTGGCGATCGTCGTTGTGGCGCGTAACACATCAATCACCACCGCACAGGCAGGGAGGTGATCCGTAGGGGTTAATTCGGGGGTGTGGTAAACGAAGATTTTCACAATGGTTTTTTTCCGGTGTGATCAAGGGCCAAAACCTATCTTAAGGGTGAAAGCTGCCCCCTCTCACCAACTTCAAGGTTAAGGCTCAGGTTAGGAATTCCCCCTCAGTCCCTTGGTCAATCGGTGCAGAAACGGGGATTAAAACTCTAAAATAAAAGCAATTCACCGTTAGAGACTTGGCCCGGCCCCATGAATAAGCATTTTTCCCCCAGAGCAGCAGTCCGCAAAACTTGGTATTTCTTTTTGGGGATGGCGCTTGTTGGTTCACTGCAATGGGCTAGCCCGATGGAGGCGATCGCCCAAACCGAACCGAAAACCCTTTCCTATAGCGAGTTGCTCCAGCGCGTCGAAGAGGGCCAAGTCCAAAGTATTGAATATGATCCCGCCACGGGGGTGGCGAAGGTGATCCTCGCTGGGGAAGGCAATCAACCCCATACGGTTGATCTATTTACCGATAACCCCGAATTAATCGAGAAGGTACGGGCGAAGAATTTAGAATTTTTGGTGAAGCCTTCTACGGATCACAGTGCCACCTTTGGCGTATTGGTCAATTTGGCGATGCTGTTTATTATCTTTGCTGTGGTGGTGATGGTGCTGCGGCGATCGGCGGCTTCCTCAGGACAGGCATTTTCCTTTGGGCGATCGCGGGCCCGCTTCCAAATGGAGGCGAAAACCGGCATTGTCTTTGATGATGTGGCGGGTATTGACGAAGCCAAGGAAGAACTGCAAGAGGTGGTGTCTTTCCTGAAAGAAACGGAACGATTCACGGCGATCGGGGCGCGGATTCCCAAAGGTGTCCTCCTCATTGGCCCCCCCGGTACAGGTAAAACCCTCTTGGCTAAAGCCGTCGCCGGAGAAGCCGGTGTACCATTCTTCAGTATTTCCGGCTCTGAATTTGTGGAAATGTTCGTCGGCGTGGGGGCTTCCCGCGTTCGGGATCTCTTCAAAAAAGCCAAAGAAAACGCCCCCTGTTTAATCTTCATTGATGAAATCGATGCGGTGGGCCGCCAACGGGGGACAGGCATCGGCGGCGGCAACGATGAGCGGGAACAAACCCTCAACCAATTGCTCACGGAAATGGACGGCTTTGAGGGCAATACCGGCGTAATTGTCATTGCTGCCACTAATCGCCCCGATGTTTTAGATACTGCATTGTTACGACCTGGCCGGTTTGATCGTCAGGTGACGGTGGATCTCCCCGATCGCCAAGGCCGGTTAAAAATCCTCGAAGTCCACGCCCGCACCAAAAAAATGGCGGAGGAGGTTTCCCTCGAAGTCCTCGCTCGCCGTACTCCCGGTTTAGCGGGGGCCGATTTAGCCAACGTTTTAAACGAAGCCGCAATCCTCACCGCCCGCCGTCGTAAATCGGAAATTTCCACCCTAGAAGTAGATGATGCCCTCGATCGCGTCACGGTGGGTTTAAAACTCAAGCCCCTCCTCGATAGTAAGAAAAAGTGCATCATTGCCTACCATGAGTTAGGCCACGCCCTCTTGATGACGTTACTCGAACACGCCGATCCCCTCAATAAGGTGACAATCATCCCCCGTTCTGGGGGCATTGGCGGCTTTGCCCAACAGGTTCCCGATGAGGATATGGATATCGGCCCCACCCGTTCTTGGTTGTTGGACTTTATCACCATTGCCTTAGGGGGCCGGGCCGCTGAGGTGGAAATTTTCGGGATGGCGGAAATGACCCAAGGGGCCGCCAGTGATATCCAACAGGTGACGAAGTTGGCGCGGGATATGGTGACACTCTATGGGATGTCAAATTTAGGTCAAGTAGCCCTAGAAATCCCCAATGGTCAGGTCTTTTTAGGGGGGAATGATTGGAATCGCTCGGAATATTCGGAGGAATTGGCGGCTAAAATTGATCAACAGGTGCGGGCGATCGCCTCCCACTGCTACGCCGAAGCCCGCCGCCTGATCCGCGAACACCGTCCCCTCTTAGATCGTCTCGCCGATATCCTTTTGGATCAGGAAACTATCGACGGGGAACAATTCCGAGAAATCGTCGCAGAATACACCCAGTTACCCCCCAAACAGCAAAAACTAATGGTGGCCCAACTGTCCTAAACCGCCCATGTAGGGGCGAAAAAACTTTCGCCTCCCATAGGTGACTTGCGGTTTGAAAAGATAAAAACAAAATTTCCTAAAGGATGACTTTAATGAAACTAGATCGTATTACCAGCAATCCGAAACGCATGAATGGGCAACCCTGTATTCGTAATCTTCGCCTTACTGTTCGTCGGGTTATTGAACTACTGGCAACTTATCCTGACCGGGAAGAATTATATCAAGAATTTCCAGAACTAGAGTACGAAGATATCCAACAAGCCTTAATTTTTGCCTGTTCTTACTTGGATGATCGGATCATTGAACTCCATAATCCTTATGAAACTGTTGCTTGATCAGGGACTACCACTATCTGCGGCAGCATTATTACGTGATGCAGGAATCAACACTATCCATGTGGGTGAAATTGGGATGTCTGAAGCCGAAGACTCAGACATTATCCAGAGAGCTAGAGACGAGAGGCGTGTTGTTGCTACGCTTGATGCGGATTTTCATACATTGCTGGCTCTTGATATAGCAGTTAATCCCTCAGTTATTCGCATTCGGGTTGAAAGATTACGTGCCAAGGCACTCACAGATCTTTTGTTAACAGTAGTTGCTGAATGTTTGGAAGATTTGGAACAAGGAGCAGCCATTACAGTTGACTCAAGCCGTATTCGTGTTCGTCGTTTACCGTTAGTGCATGATGTCTAACAAGCCCATTGCACACCAACTGTATTTAGTCTTTTGCTGGCATCGCAGCAGTTGGTACTGGCGATGGAACGGGAACGATAATGATCCGTTGGCGGATATCTTGCTCGATCAAGAAACCATCGACGGGGAACAATTTCGCGAAATCGTCGCAGCATACATCCAGTTACCCCCCAAACAACAAAAACTGATGGTAGCCCAACTTTCCTAAACCGAGGTTAAGCCGATGAAAATTACGGAGCGATCCGCTCAAATTTGGTCTCTGTTGGCTTTGGCCGCTGATAACCGCCAAATTCTTACATATAAAATGGTTTATCAGCTTACGGGCATGGCCATATCGGGTCTTGGCAAATGTTTAGAGCCAATCCAGTCCTATTGTTTGTTAAAGGATCTGCCACCCTTAACCATTCTTGTGGTTAATCAGACGACCGGTTTACCGGGTGCTGGTTTCACGGCGGCTGAAGATATTCCCAAGATGCAGCTTGCTGTCTTTAGCTATGATTGGTTGGCCCATGGTGCGCCGAAGATTGAAGATTTTGACAATGCTGTTATACAGTTGCCCTCTAACGGCTGCCAAAATCTTTAAGTGGGTTTGGTGGGGATTTTTAATGTGGTTCTGAGTTGAGGAGCATTGCTAAAGGAAGGAATTATGAGTGATTTAACTCACTTTCCGCAGGTTGACATTTTATTTTTACTGTGCATTACTAAATGAAATCGCTGTAAGCCTTGTGAGAAGAGACTTCTGAGATTTGCCAATTTTGAGAACTCAACGAGTAGCTTAATGTTCCGTAATAATTTGAGCGGCAACATCCAAAGTCGAAACCTGCCATTTTTCAAGGCTTTCAGGAAGCAAAAAATGAATGCACACTTTATTTTATTTGTCAACCTGCGGAATGTCGGATTTAAGAGCATACATTTCCAAGCGTCGAGCCAATGATCCGGTTTTCGACGAAGGATTTAATGAGAGGTATAAAGCCTTTAAGATTGGTGCGTTGTTAAAGCAGGCTCGCGAACAATCTGGCCCGACTCAAAGAAAGATGCTAGAAAGGCTGCATCCTCAAAAATCAGCTATTTTTTGTATTGAGAACCCTGCTGAGGATATTCGGCTATCGCCCTTAAACTGAGGTTAAACTGATGAAACTGCCTCGAATTGCCCAGATGGTTTTGGTTTTGGCCCTGCTCGGCTTGGCGGCTTGCCGGTCGGAAAAACTGGGCTACGCGGTTCGCGGCCGCGAGGTTTATTACCGACACCTGGAAACCGGCAAAGTTATTCCTGGGATTTGGGCCTTTCAAGAAACCGTTGAAACCTTAGTACCGGGAGCCGATGGCAAGACCTTCCAACGGATCGAAGGTTCCCCTGACTATGCCAAAGATGCCCAGCAGGTGTTTTACCAAAGTCAGCCCATTGCCGGGGCAGAGGTGGCAACCTTTCAATGGGTTCATGGTTACTATGCCAAAGATGCGCGTCAGGTGTATTTCATGGGGACTGTCGTGGTAGGTGCAGATCCCGCCTTTTTCAAAATGCTCTGGTTGGACAGCGTGGCGGAGGACAAACGGGACTGGTATGTACAGGGGAATCCGGTGGGGATTCGCGATCGCCCTTCCCTAAAACAGGTGGTTGACCTCAATCAAGTCACCTATGCCGATGCCAATATCTGGGCCTACGACAAATACAACTACTATGTCGGCAATTATCATGGCATTGAAGCGGTGGCGATCGCCGATCCCGCCACGTTCCAAGTGATGGAAAACGACAGCGACTACGCCAAAGACGCAACCCAAGTTTACTACCTCGATCGCATCGTTCCACAAGCCGATCCGCGCACCTTCGAGGCGCTGGGCCACCGCTATAGCAAGGATGCCCACCACGCCTACTACAATGGCTATCTTTTTGAACCTGCCGACGTTGCCAGCTTACAAGCTGTTGGCCGCGACAAGTTTGATCTTTACAATCAAGCCGACACCTATGCCAAGGATGCCCAGCGGGTTTACTGTGGTATGGGCGTTGTGGAGGGGGCGGATGTGGCGACATTTGTTGCCGATGAGCAGGGGGTTCGGGATAAAAACAAACGATATTTCAAATGTAGCCCCATGGAAGAAGCACCAAAAACGCCTTCGTAGGTAAGATAGTGCTAGCAATGGGAGCCGCTAGGTTTTTGTAAATCAGGGAGTGTCTTCAACAATGGGTAAAAATTTACATTTAATCGCGATTTTCACGGTTTTGCTGAATCTGTTGCTCAGTACCTCGACCTATGGCAAAGGTGAAAAAAACGTGATGGAGCAATCTTCTCCTGTGATGGCTCAAAACGAAGAGGAAGAATCTTGTTCTGAGGATGATGAAGAAGACTCGATCACTGACCGGATGATTTTTTTGAGTGGTTATATTTCCGATGGAACTGCAAATACTGTTATTTCACAACTTCTAGAACTGGATGGGGAAAATCCGGATCAAGATATTTATCTCTATATCAGTTCTCCGGGGGGATCGGTGTATGCAGGCATGGCAATTTATGATGCGATGCAATCGGTTCAAGCGGATGTGGTGACGGTTAGCATGGGATTATCCGCATCAATGGCTGCTATTTTACTCGCAGCGGGAACACCGGGAAAACGGTTTGCCTTTCCCCATGCTCGCGTCATGATTCATCAACCGTTTAGTTTTGCCATGGGTAATCCTGAGGATATTGAAATTGAAGCAAGGGAGTCCACTTATTTGATGAATTTACTGAATAGTTTATTGGCGTTTCACACTGGCCAATCGATCACTGCAATCCGCCGAGATACCGAACGGGATAATTATATGAGTGCTATGGAGGCGCAAAATTACGGCATTATTGATCGCGTCATTGAACAACATCCTATGGTGCGATCGCAGTGATGAACCTCGTTGCTTTGCCTTCTCTGCACAAGAGGGGAGAGCATTAATCTTCCTCCTCTTCCTCGCGGCGGAACTCCTCGGGGAGGTCGATAAACACTCGCTCCCCAGCGGTTAAACCACTGAGCACCTGGGTTTGCTCCCCGATCGTGCTGCCCAACACCACCGGGCGGAACACCGGGCGATTTTGGGTATCCGCCACCATTACCCCCGTTTCCCCCTCTTCCCGGACGATCGCCACCGTGGGAACCACTAAACTGCGGGACAGTTGTTCTCCTAAAAAGGTGAGATCCACATTCATCCCCGGCAAAAACGCTTCAATGGCTTTTGGCTCCAACACAATCCGCACCTCAAAGGAGGTCACGTTTTGCTCAACGATCGCCTCCGGGGCAATCAGCCGCACCCGTCCCCGAAACCGCTCATCGGGATAGGCATCGGCAATAATCTCTACAAACTGCCCCAATTGCAAACGGGTGACATCAATTTCCGGGACTTTGGCAAGGATTTCTAAGCCTTCAGCGAGGGCGAGGATCGAGGTGGCGGAAGAAGAAGCAGCGGTAGATCCCGATGTGGTGGGAGTGACGAAGGCTCCAGGGGTGGCATATTTTTGGGTGATTATGCCATCAAAGGGCGCGGTAATTAGGGTTTTTTCAAACTGAACCCGAATTTCTTCCACAGCGGCTTGGGCAGCTTCAGCACCGGCTTGTAGACTGGCAATTTCGGCGGCGCTGCCTTGTTCGGCTTGGTTGAGGGCGGCGCGGGCCTCAAAGACAGCGGCTTCCAGTTCTTGGATTTCTGGGCGGGCGGTTTGCATTTCCCGACGTTGGGACTCTTGGGCCCGCAGGACATCAGCTTGGGCCCGACGCAGTTCCACCACGGCATCATCAAAGGCGTTGTTGGAAATGGCCCCCTGTTCTGTGGGACTGATGTAGCGGTCTACCCGTTCTTGAGCGCGGTTCGCTCGCTCGGTGGCGGCGACTAATTCGGCATTGGCTTGTTGGATTTCGGTGGGGATGCGGGCTTGGGCCTGTTGGAGGCGAGATTGTGCGCCAATGAAGCGGGCGCGGGCTTGTTCAATGGTGCCGGGGCGGCGCAGTTCTGCTTCGCGGAGGTTGGCGATCGCCTGTCGAAACCGAGCTTCCGCTTGGGCCCCTTGGGTGAAAATGGCCGCATTATCCATCACCGCCAGGCGTTGCCCCTGCTCCACCTGCACCCCTTGATCAACAAGGAGTTGGCGCAATTCCCCCGCTTGGGTGGGGCTAATATTGACGCTGCGAATCGGCACAACCGTGCCGCTGGCTTCAAACTGAATTTGCAGGGAGGTGGTGGTGACGGGAACGGTGTAATCTTCGAGGATCGTATTACTTCCTAGCATGGTTCGGTAGGTGATCAGACCCACGCCGATAATGCCAACACCCGCTACGCCAACAATCCAAGGGAGCAGGTTACGGGATTGCAAAGGAGGGGAGGCAGTCATAGGAATTAGAGCTAAATAAATTGTGGGGAAAGAATTTTAATTTGATGGGAAGCCCCAGGCAACGCACCGCCTAATCGTTTAGTTTAGACTATCGCGCTTCGAGATCAACGGTGGCGTGATTCTCTAGCTCTTTCTTCTCCACGGCAGGAGTGGGGAGTGGGGAACAGGGAAATTTTGGGCTTGAGATGGGGCAACAGTATGATTGAGGCGGATCTCTGAATATCTCGATTAAGATAGGAGGAACCACTGCTGAACTTTATTGGAACGACTGTGCCGAAGCGAAACTGGATTTTTTCTCTGGTGGCGATCGCCGCTGCCTGGCCCCTTGGCCTCCCGGCGTTGGGTCAAGCCCTTTTGCCTTACCGGGTTGATCTTAATGCCCAAAACCTTGAAGATCAAGGGTTAGCGATGCTGCAAGATGCTGTGCAGTTGACGCGGTTTGAGCAGTATGAACTGGCCTTTCCTCGGGCCAAGCTCGCTGCCCAACTGGTTCCTAAGGATTTTCGGGCTTGGTTCCTCTTGGGTAGCCTCTATCTCCAGGAAGAGGATTATCCAACAGCGGTGACTACTCTCGAAAAGGCTCGGGATTTGCTACCCTCTGGCAATGTTCAGGAACGAACCGGGGTGCTGTTCATGCTGGGGTCTGCTTATTTCCAAACGGAGGAATACCTGAAAGCCAAGCAGGTGTTTCGCCAAGGATTGGGAGAAAATGAAGAGTCCTTAGAAGCTTGGTTTGATCTGGGCAATACCCATTACAAACTTCAAGAATATGAAGAGGCGATCGCCGCTTATGAAAAAGCCATCGATTTGTCCAATGAGTTTTGGCCAGCGGTGAATAATATTGGCCTGGTTAAATACGAAAAGGGAGAGATCCCTGCCGCCATTGAAGCTTGGGAAGCGGCTTTAAAAATTGATACCAATGCCGCTGAACCGATGCTGGCGATCGCCGTTGCCCGTTATCGTCAATCCCCATCATCAGAGGCAGTTCGGTTAGGGCGCATGGCTCTATCCCTGGATCCGAGTTATGGCGATTTAGATTTTTTACGGTTGAATCTTTGGGGCGATCGCCTCATTGAAGATGCCGCTCAATTCCTCGCTGTCCCTGCCATCCGCACACAACTGAGCAGCAGCACCCCATAAACAGAGGGCGTTCCCTCTCCTGTGGAACATCTCAACAACATCGCCAATCCTGAACCCATCCCCCTTGGGGTAGGTGAGGATTGGGTCTGTATTATTTCCCTTCCTCACCGCCACAGGGGGAGGGAGTTTTACCATCGTTCATGTAGTGATGAACTTGGGCCACAAAACTTTCATGATCCACCACTGGCTTAGGAATATAACCATCTGCGCCACTTTCTTTTAAATAGCGTTCGCGATCGCCCGGCATATTAAACGCCGTCACCAACACAACGGGAATCTCGGCAGTTGTCGGGTTAGCTTTCAGGAGTTGCGTAATATGAACCCCACTCATGGCTTTGCCTTCGTAGAAGCTATTGGGTAAACCGATATCCATGAGAATGATATCGACATCTCCCTGTTGCGCCGTCTCTAACACATCATTCACATCTTCAGTACAGCGCACTTCAAAATTGCCGCGTTTGGTCAATACCCGGGAAAAGACCAAGCAGTTCATCGCATCATCTTCAACAATTAAAATCTTGGACATGGTGGCAAGGGAGGGCAATGGGTGGAACGCAGGGAGCCAGCAGACCTGATTCACTCTCCCTTAAACGCTATTATCCTAATCCCTAATCCCAGCAACCCAAGGAGGATCCGGATTAAACCCATTGTAGCGATGGATACGAGTGGACAATGGGGCCCTAAGGCACATCATTGCTTTATTCCACCCGATGCTCCGATCTGAATTTTTTACGGCTGTTGGCGGATAAATTTCCGTCAATATACTGAACACAGACAGCGATTTTTGGTAAATCCTTAAGAAAAATCAACAGGGAAAGACTGCATCATGATCCGTTGTTTGGTTCAGGGATTTATCGCCTATGGGATCCTCTCTAGTCTGGCGTTATCATCTGCTTTAGCCCAATCCATTACCGCTGCGGCCGATGGCACCAACACAGCGATCGCCCTCCATGGTTCAACCTATACCATCACCGGAGGAACCCCAGCGGGCCAAAACCTCTTCCACAGCTTTCAACAATTCGGCCTCACCCCGGGGGAAATCGCCCATTTCATCACCCAACCGCACATTCAAAACCTATTGGGGCGGGTTGTGGGGGGCAATCCTTCGGTGATTGAAGGGCTGATCCGTCTTTCCGGGAGTGGGGCGAATCTTTTTTTGGTGAATCCGGCGGGTTGGGTGTTTGGCTCTGGGGCGCGGCTGGATGTACCGGCGAGTTTTAATGTGGCGACGGCGGATCAGGTGTTATTGGATACGGGGGTGTTTAATGCGACGGGGGGGAATCATTGGGGGACGTTGGGGGGGAATGTGGTGGGTTGGCGATTTAACAATGCCACGACGGGATTTATTGTTAATCAAGCTCCGTTAACTGCACCAGGGGCGATCGCCCTCCTCGCTCCGGTGGTGATCAATACGGGCCATCTCAGCAGTACCAGCCCGATTACCCTCGCCGCCGTTCCAGAACCGGGGATCATCCGGCTTTCTCAACCGGGATCGCTGTTATCTTTAGAAATCAATCTCAACCCGGCGGCTCTCGCCACGCTCACGCCGCTGGCCATTCCCCAACACCTCACCGGCCCCCTACCCGCGCAATTTGCCACCCGACCCGGTAGCTTGGGGGTTAGTGGTTCTTTCGCCACGGGGAATCAAGGTCAATTGTGGGGCGCGTCGGTTGATCTGCATCAGGCCAAAGTTTGGTCGGGGGGGAATTTAGCAATTATTGGCGGGGAAGTGAAGATCACAGGCAGTGATCTGGAGAGCCAAGGTGCCATGAGCCTCTTCGGCCGGGGCCACGATGGTAGCGTGGGCAATCCCGGCGGTACAGGGATTTTCCTGGATCGCAGCTATCTAGAAACGACTCAAGGGGCGATTTCCTTAACGGGCATTGGTGGCCAAGGCGGGGCAGGGGTTGATCAACCCGATGGCGCAACGGGCGGGAAAAATCATCTTGGTGGCGCGGCGGGTTTAGTGGGCGGTACAGGGGGTGCAGGGGGTACAGGGATTCTTCTACGGGCTAGTCGCCTTCAAAGTGTCTCTGCTACTTTAACCGGAACGGGAGGCGATGGCGGCCAGGGCGGGGCCGGCGGCGGCGGTGGGGGTGGCGGCAGTAATGATGAGGGGAGTTCAATTCTCACAGGTGGCTTGGGTGGACAAGCCGGAGGGATGGGCGGTAATGGTGTTGGGGGAACGGCAGCTAATCCAGGGGGTGGTGG
>NZ_JAYGHW010000019.1:0-35262 GCF_034932185.1 Spirulina sp. CCNP1310
CCCACTCCCCACTCCCCACTCCCCACTCCCCACTCCCCACTCCCCCAAAGCTCGCCTATGATATATTGCCCTTGATCCCGGCGTTCATCTTGACGGCCAGACCATGACGTTTCTCGATCCGCTCTATATTCCCTTTCTCTTGGGATTGACCCTCGTTTATTGGTGGCCCCGTCCTCACACCGAACGGATTCGGCTCTGGATTCTCTTGATCGCCAGTTTAGCCATCTATACATCGCTTCAGGTGCAGTATGTTCCCCTGCTGCTGGCCTTAACCGGGATCAACTTCTGGATTGGCCGAGCGATCTCCCATCACTATCGCCGGGGTTTACAAACTGAATACGCTGACCTCAGTAATGAGGAATGGCAGGCGATGCAACGGCTTTGGAGTCATCGGGCTACCCAACTGCTGATCCTCGCCATTGGCCTGAATCTCTTGTGTCTATTCGGGTTTAAATATTTGGCCCTGATTTTAAATGGGTTGGGTGTCATTGCCCCCAACCCCATCCTCCTCACCGGACGCAACTGGCTACAAAACTATATCCTCGTCCCGTTGGGGATTTCCTTTTTTACCTTTGAAAACTTGGCCTACCTGGTGGATGTCTATCGGGGCGCACCGGCCAGCGAACATTGGCTAGAGTTTGCCAGCTATAAATTCTTCTTTCCCAAGCTGATCTCCGGCCCCATCACCCGCTATCACCCCTTTATTGCTCAACTCCATGCGCAAACCAAAACCCCTAAGGTGGAGCAATTCACCGAAGGCCTGTGGCTGATGGCTTCGGGGGCGGTGAAAAAGGCGTTAATTGCTGATCCTTTGGGGATTTTTGTGGATTTGTGTTTGGGAAATTTGGAGCGGGCGGGGAGTGTGGATCTGTGGCTGGTGGTGTTGGCCTATGGGTTGCAGTTGTATTTTGACTTTAGCGGTTATGTGGATTTAGCGCGGGGAACGGCGCTCTTTTTAGGGTTCAACTTGCCGGAAAACTTTAATTTTCCCTATTTCACCCCCAATATTGCTGTGTTTTGGCGGCGCTGGCATATCACCCTGGGGGATTGGTTGCGCAATTATCTCTATTTTCCCTTGGGGGGGTCGCGGCGATCGCTCCTGCGCACCTGTTTTAACCTGTGGTTGATTATGGCGATCGCCGGCATTTGGCATATTGATACAAGGGGAACAGCCTGGGGGTTTGTGGTTTGGGGCGTACTCCACGGCCTCGCCCTGGTGATTCATCGCCTCACCGATGTTTACAGCAAAACCCGCCCCGCTTGGGCCCAATGGTGGGAATCTGTACCGGGATTGCTCACCGCCTGGGCCTGTACCCAAGGGTTTGTATTCTTCGCCTGGATCTTCTTCCGACTCCCCGATCTGCGCCTTTCTGGATTAATGGTGCGCCATCTCTTCGGCGTTGCTGGCGATGCCCAATTTATTCAAAAAATTTATTACGAAGCCTTGGGGATGGGGCGATTTGACCTGTTTTGGATCTTGACGGTTTTAGTCACGTTAATGGCCCTAGCCTATCTAGTGCAAAGCGGCTTAAGATTACAACTCAATTGGCATTTAAAGCTGATTCTTGTCCCGATTTGCTTCCTGGCGGTGTGGATGCTAGCCCCAGAGGGGGGCGGTCGCTATATCTATTTTGATTTCTAATGCGAGGGCTGAGGGAATTGATCCATCCCTACCCCATGACCATCACCCTGAACAACTTTTGCTACAGTTAGGCGTTAAAATAGCCAAGCTCCATGTCCTAATCCTGCCATGGCCCTCATTGTTCAAAAATACGGAGGTACCTCCGTCGGCTCCGTCGAGCGCATCCAAGCCGTTGCCCAACGCATTCACCGCACTGTTAACGCCGGCCATCAAGTGGTGGTGGTGGTGTCCGCCATGGGCAAAACCACTGATACCCTTGTGGGTTTGGCCCACGACATTACCCCTAATCCCAGCCGCCGGGAAATGGATATGCTCCTGTCCACCGGGGAGCAGGTTTCCATTGCCCTCTTGACCATGGCGCTCCATGCCTTGGATCAGCCAGCCATTTCCCTCACGGGGGCCCAGGTGGGCATCGTCACCGAAACCGCCCACAGCCGCGCCCGCATTTTAGACATCAAAACCGAGCGGTTGCGCCGCCATCTTGATGAGGGCCAGGTGATTGTTGTGGCCGGTTTCCAGGGGATTACAAACAGTACAGATTTAGAGATTACGACCCTGGGCCGGGGGGGATCGGATACTTCGGCGGTGGCCCTCGCCGCCGCCCTCCAAGCTAGCCAATGCGAAATTTATACCGATGTACCGGGTATCCTCTCCACCGATCCCCGTCTTGTCCCCAATGCCCAATTGATGACCGAAATTACCAGTGATGAAATGCTGGAGTTGGCCAGCTTGGGAGCAAAGGTGTTGCATCCCCGTGCGGTGGAAATTGCCCGCAACTATGGTGTGCCGTTGGTGGTCTTGTCCAGTTGGACGGATGGGCCGGGGACGCGGGTGGTGTCGCCGTTACCGAGGGGGCGATCGCTCACCAATTTAGAAATTACCCGCGCCGTTGATGCCGTCGAGTTTGACACAGATCAGGCCAAAATTGCCCTGTTGCGGATCCCCGATCGCCCCGGTGTGGCGGCCAAGTTATTCCAAGAAATTGCCCACCAACAGGTGGATGTGGATTTAATTATTCAATCGATCCATGAGGGCAACACCAATGATATTGCCTTCACTGTGATTAAAGGAATGCTCACCCCCGCCGAAGCAGTGGCAGAAGCCATGGCTCCGGTGTTGCGCTCTGGGGGGGATGGGAATCGGGATCAGGCGGAGGTTTTGGTGGAGCGCAAAATTGCCAAAATTTCCATCGTTGGGGCGGGGATGATTGGCCGGCCGGGGATTGCGGCCACCATGTTTAAAACCCTGGCGGATGCGGGGGTGAATATTGACATGATTTCTACCTCTGAGGTAAAGGTGAGTTGCGTGATTGCGGCGACGGATTGCGATCGCGCCATTGCTGCCCTCTGCCAAGCCTTCGAGGTGAGTTGCTCCAGCTTGCCCACCGCCGCAACACCGGAGTTGCCTCCCGTGCGCGGCGTTGCCCTGGATCAATGCCAAGCCCAGCTAGCAATCCGTCATGTACCCGATCGCCCCGGCATGGCCGCCCATCTTTTCAGCCTCCTAGCCAACGAAGGGATCAGCGTTGATATGATTATTCAATCCCAACGTTGCCACATCCTCAACAGCACCCCCACCCGGGACATTGCCTGCACTGTTGCCGCTGCGGATCTGGAACAGGCCCAAAAGGTATTAACCCCGATTGTCAGTCAATGGGAGCGGGGGGAAATTGTCATGGATCGCGATGTCGCCAAGGTGAGTATTGTGGGGGCTGGGATGCAGGGGCATCCTGGCGTTGCGGCCCAAATGTTTAACGCCCTCGCTCGCCAAGGCTTCAACATCAAAATGATTGCTACCTCGGAAATTAAAATCAGTTGCGTTGTTGCGGCGGCGGAAGGGGTAGCGGCTCTCAATGCCATCCATGAAGTGTTTCAGCTTGGCTCTGTTACCCCCGTGCAAGTCCCAGCTTAGGGAGGTGTTGCGTGATCAGAAAAATGGGTCTAAACGGTCAGTTGGTGGCGATCGCCCTCACTGGTACAACAGTAGCCTAGGGGATTGAGCGATGCAATCTTTAAAACCACGGGGGATCAGACTGAAGTCCGCACGACAAACGGATTCCTCATGATTCTGGCTAGTGCTATAACCTAGTACTATAACAGGGGGCATTTTTCCAGCAGGGGCAGCCATCGGTTTTGCCCTCTTAGCTTTGGGCGTTTTCAAAAACCCCCTAGAAGATTAGGCAGAAGCGACGGTACTGGCCACGGAAAGGGGAACTTCTTCAATTTCTGGTAAGGTTTCCACCGCTAAACGCCCGGTGGAAGTTCCCCCGGAAAGGCGTTTGAGTAGTTTGGGGCGGGGATCATGGAGGAGATAGATGAGGCGATCGCCCGCCTGCAAAGCCTCCTGAGCCGCCGCCACCTGTAAACCTTTATCCCGCTTCACCAATAGGGGCAACAGTTCCCCCGCTTTAATCAGGGCATCAATATGGGCCTGCTGAAAGGCTAAACCCGTGGATTTTAGAACCGTTTCCCCCAATTTCACCTGACCCGCCTGGAGGTACTGATTCCAGGTTTTCATCGGCACATCTGCTTGAAAGGCCGAGACAATTTTTTTACTCGCCTTGGCTTTTTCGGCATCCTTCTCTTTTCGGGGCAACACCGCAAACACACGGGGCGGCTCAAACTCTTCCACCGCCCGCTGGGCTAAGACGGAATTCACCTCGCCGTTACTGGTGAGGGCAACAAAAGTCCCAATGGATTCAATCCCCGCTTCCGCCAACACATCGGGATCTAAAGCACTACTTTCAAACACCGAAAGATCATCCTGGCGGGCCTTCTCGCAGGCCTCCGCATCGGTGTCAATCATCACCACCGATTCCCCCGCCTCTTGGAACAAAGAACCAATGAGCCGACCCAAAGGCGTACAGCCCACAATCACCGCTCCCGTTGCTTCCAGGGAGGTGATTTTTAGACCTTGAGCCACCCAGCGGGCCGAGAGGCCTTGGAAAAAGACGGTCATTAAAATGGTTAGGAACACTAAAGCCTTAATCGCATCCCCCCCGTTGATGCCCTGCTCTGTGAGTAAAATCGCAAACAGAGAAGCCACGGAAGCCGAAACAATCCCCTTGGGGGCGATCCAAGCCACAAACAATTTTTGTCGCCAGTTCAAATCACTATTCCAGGTGCAAACCATCACGCTCAAGGGGCGAATGACCAACATCAGCACCAGCACCGTTAGCACACTGCCCCAGCCCAAGGCCATAATACTGGCCAGGGAAAGATCCGCCGCTAAGAGCACAAACAGCACCGAAACCCCTAAAACGGTTAATTGGCCTTTAAAGCGGCGTAACATCCGCTCTTCCGGTAGGGCGGAGGCCCGCAACACCAACCCGGCTACCACCGTGGCCATTAACCCCGATTCACTGCGGAGGAACTGGGAAAGGCCAAAGAGGCCCCAAACGCCGGCCAGAACCACTAAATTTTTTAAATCTTCAGAAATGCCATTGCCTTGGCGCAGCATTAAGCTCAACAACCAGCCGCCAATGCTGCCCACTAAAACGCCAATGCCCAAACGTAGGAGCAGGCTCGTGAAGATGGCGGTGGGGACGGCATCACTGTTGAGGATCGTATCGAGGACAACGACAGCGAGGATAGCCCCCACGGGGTCAATTAATACCCCTTCTCCTTCGAGGAGTGTGGCTACGCGGCGATCGACGGCCACCTGTTTTAGAAGGGGGCCGATGACCGTCGGGCCGGTGACGACAACGAGAGAGGCGTATAGGAAGGCGATCGACCAAGGAAATTCACTCAACCAATGGGCAGCCATACCGCCACCGAGGAGGGTGATCAATGTGCCGATGGTGACGAGGTTGCGCAAACTGCCGGAAACTCGCCCTAGGGCCCGTAGCTCCAGATTCAACCCCCCTTCAAAGAGGATAATCGCCACCGCAAGGGCGACAAGGACTTCTAACCCAACGCCTAACTCATGGGGATGGAGAATATTTAAGCCATCGGAGCCAAGGAAGATCCCCAGCAAGAGCAAAAAGACAATACTGGGGACTTTGAGGATTTCGCCCAGTACTTGTGCGCCAATGCCGGCCAGCACGGCGATCACGATCTGTAACGTTAATGCGAATGATCCTTCCATAGGGGTTAAGGGCGAGAGAACGTGACCCTAGATTGGGGCGAGCTATTCGCGCTCTAACAGCAAAATGATTAAAAATTTGGGCAGTGCCAACAAAGCACTGCCCGGTATTCTAACATTGCGATCTGATCTCCACAGGGGAAGATTTTCTGATCCCCCTGACATTGGCGGGATTCAGGGGGTTTTAAGCGGCGATCGCCGGTTGTTCCGCATCATGTTTGGCCTTTTGGGCAACATAAACCGCCAATTGGGCCTCAATTTGATCTTTCACAATACTGCGGTATTCGATAAAGTGCTCAATTTGAGCGCAAACACTGAGGAAACTGACGATGCTATCGGGTTGCGATCGCCACAGGCTCCAGAGATAACCCCAGAACTTAAACCGGGTTTTACGCACCACCCCCTGCCGCCAGGCAATGATCCCAAGGGCCCGCAGGATCGAAAAATCAAAGGGTTGGGGATCTTTCCCCGCCGCCTTAAACGCCTTTTTCACCTGCCGCCGCGCCTGCCGTTGGGGTGCTGCCTCAAAGGTGCGGACATGGTGATAAACCCGATCCATAAATTTAATCGGGTCATAAAGTTGCCAGAACCCATCAATATATTCCTGGGCAATTTCTTCAATGGGGCGGGTGGGAATGAAGTTGATCAAGTTGGTTTGGTTGCCCATCTTGTCCACATCCCCCTCCAGGAGGCGGCCCTCCCGTTCAAGGCGATGCCAAAGGGCGGTATTGGGGAGGGCTTGGAGCATACTAAAAAACGCCGTCGGAATGGTTGTTTTTTCGACAAACTCAACAATGCGCTGACCCGCTCCGGTTTTTTCGCCATCAAAGCCAACAATAAAGCCCGCCATCACCCGCAGGCCAGAGTGAATGATCGCCTGCACTGATTCACTCAAGGGGTCGCGGGTGTTTTGGAACTTGCGCGTCACCTCAAGGCTCCCCTCATCGGGGGTTTCAATCCCCAAAAATACAGAGCTAAACCCGGCTTCTACCATGGATTCCATCAATTCCACATCCTGAGCCAGATCCACCGAGGCTTCAGTGTTGATACTGAAGGGATAGCCCCGCTCCTTCATCCAGGGAATCAGGGCCTTGAGCAGGAGCTTAACGTTGCGCTTGTTGCCAATGAAATTATCATCAACAAGGAAAATACTCCGCCGCCACCCCAGATCGTAGAGGGCTTGCAATTCGGCTAATAATTGCTCTGGGGCTTTAGTGCGGGGTTTGCGACCATAGAGGACAATGATGTCGCAAAATTCGCACTGGAAAGGGCAACCCCGGGAAAACTGCACCGACATTTCCGTATAGGCGTTGAGATCGAGGAGATCGTAGCGGGGGACGGGGGTAGTGGTGACATCGGGTTTTTCACCACTGCGGAATGTGCCGCTGGTGGCTCCCGATTCGATGGCTTCCACAAACATCGGTAGCGTTAATTCCCCTTCATCGAGGATGAGGAAATCGGCTCCAGCGGCGGACATTTCCTCAGGAATGGAGGTGGGGTAGGGGCCACCGACGGCGACTAATTTGCCGCGAGCTTTGGCGGCGCGGATTTGGGCAGTGAAGTCATCCCGCTGGACGATCATCCCCGATAAAATCACCAACTCAGCCCAATCCCAATCGGCTTCGCTGATTTCACTAATATTGCGATCGCACAGCCGATAGTCCCAAGTTTGGGGCAGGATCGCCGCCACCGTCACCAAACCCAAGGGGGGCAACATCGCTTTGCGCCCCACTAATTCCAGGGTTTTTTCAAAAGACCAAAAGGTTTTAGGAAAGAGAGGATAGATCAGTAAAACGTTCAAAATGACAATGCTCCAGTGTGTAAGGATATTGGGTGTGTTCTCAGTTCTCCAGTTCCGGAGCAGGCATCTGTTGCAATTATCCCCCAAGGGAGGATTTCATGGGCTATCCAGATAGCGCGACCGATGCCATTAGGGTCGCCAAGGATTGATCAGCCTGCTGTTAGGGGCAAGATGTCACCAGTCCTGCCCCTCAAATGGTTTCTGTTTAGCTTACCGCTTTCGCAAGCGCGGCTTGCGGCGCAGAGCGTTGCAGTTCGGCTTGTTCGGCCAAATAGGCGGCCAGTTGCGCCTCAATATTGTCTTTGACCAACTGCCGGTATTCGAGGAAATGTTCAATTTGACCGCAAATGGTCAGGTAGCTCAATACCCCCCCTCGATTGTGGCGGAGCATCTGCACCAGGTAGGGCCAAAACGTCCAGCGGGTTTTCCGGACGACTCCCTGTTGCCAAAAGATCAGCAATGCGGCTTTGACAATTTGCCAATCAAAGGGCTTTTGCGCTTTTTTCTCCTTTTTGGGGAAGTTCGCCTGTCCTAAAATGCGATAGCAACGATAGGTACGGTCTAAAAATTTCTGGGGATCGTATAAATTCCAGAAGCCCCGGACATATTCCTGGGCAATATCTTCAATGGGCCGGGTGGGGATGAAGTTCAGCAGTGTGGTTTGATTGATGTCCCCGGCAGAATGGAGCAGCCGCCCCTCTTTAGCGAGACGGTGGGAGAGGGCGGTATCGGGGAGGGCTTGGAGCATACTAAACGTAGCGAGGGGAATCGCAGCCTGCTCGACAAATTCGACGACGCGATCGCCCGCCCCCTTTTTCTCCCCATCAAAGCCAACAATAAAGCCCGCCATGACGCGAATGCCGGAACTTTGAATTTTATAAATGGATTCCTTGAGGGGATCGCGGGTATTTTGGAATTTTTTCGTCACCGCTAAACTGTCCTCATCGGGGGTTTCAATCCCCACAAAGATCGAGCCGAAATTACAAGCCACCATGGCATCCATCATGTCTTGATCCTGAGCCAGATCCACCGAAGCCTCGGTATTAAAGCTAAAGGGATAGCCATGCTCCACCATCCAGGGCCGCAGTTCCGCCAAGAGGCGTTTCACATTGCGTTTATTGCCAATAAAATTGTCATCCACCATAAACACAGCCCCCCGCCAGCCCAGTTCAAAGAGGCGCTCTAATTCCGCCAAGAGTTGGGCCGGCTCCTTGGTGCGGGGTTTGCGGCCATAGAGGACAATAATGTCGCAAAATTCGCACTGAAAAGGGCAACCCCGGGAAAACTGCACCGACATCATCGCGTAGGCGTTCATGTCCAACAGATCAAAACGGGGGATCGGGGTGTGGGTGACATCGGGCTTTTCAGTGGAGCGGAAGATCCCGGAGGGTGCGCCTTGGGCGATCGCCTCCACAAACAGCGGCAGCGTCATTTCCCCCTCATCGAGGATCCGGTAATCCACTCCCTCGAAGTCTTCAGGAATGGAGGTGGGGTAGGGGCCACCGACGGCTACTTTTTTGCCCCGGCGTTGGGCTTCGGCAATTTGGGCGAGCATATCGGGTTTTTGGACGATCATCCCGGAAAGCATTACCAACTCGGCCCAGTCCCAATCCGCTTCGGTCAATTCACTGACATTGTGATCCACAAGGCGAAATTCCCAAGTTTGGGGCAGTAATGCCGCCACCGTAATCAAACCCAGAGGGGGCAAAAAGGCTCGCCGCCCCATCAAGCGAACCGCCTGTTCAAAAGACCAAAAACTTTTCGGAAAACGGGGATACAACAACAGAACGCGCATGGTTTTGATGGTTCCTCAGGAAGTGGATAAAAATTGGGAGGGATGAGCGGGGTGCAGCTTAAATTTTTGTTGATTACCTGCGGAGAACCCACCCCTACCCCTCCTTGGAGGGGATTTTAGAATAGTTGCCCTCCTGGGAGGAATGCCCGTAGGGCGGGGTGGGTTGTGATTAGCGATTAACTGGCAATGGCCGCCTCTGCTTGCTGCGCTGCTTGGGTAGCCCGCAACCGCTGCTCTTCCACCAAATAGGCATCCAATTTGGTTTGGATATTGTTTTTGACGATTTCTCGATATTCGAGGAAATGCTCAATTTGAGCGCAAACCCCTAAATAGCTAGGAATACCGCCGCGATTGTGGATCGCCATTTGGGCTAAATAGAGCCAGAATTTAAACCGGGTTTTACGCACCACCCCCTGCCGCCAAGCGAGGATTAACAAGGCTTGCAGTTCCCGGCGGGTGACTTGTTGTTTCCCCTTGGGTTTACCCTTCATTTTGGCCCGGCGTTTGGCATGGCAGGGGGCAGAGCCGAGA
The DNA here is from genome assembly GCF_034932185.1 of Spirulina sp. CCNP1310. Lineage (NCBI taxonomy): Bacteria > Bacillati > Cyanobacteriota > Cyanophyceae > Spirulinales > Spirulinaceae > Spirulina > Spirulina sp. CCNP1310. The sequence goes on from NZ_JAYGHW010000019.1 coordinate 9,853, forward strand.
ATGCGATAGTGGCGATAGGTGCGATCGAGGAATTGGATCGGATCATACAGTTGTTCCCAACCCTCGACAAATTCCCGAGCAATATCCGCTAAGGGACGGGTAGGGACAAAGTTAATCAACGTGCTTTGGTTAATATTGCCCTCACCACTGAGGAGGCGGCCTTCTTTTTCGAGGCGATGCCACAGGGCCGTATCTGGGAGAGCCTGTAACATACTAAATACAGCCGTGGGAATTGTCGTTTTTTCCACAAAATCCACAATCCGCTGCCCGGCTCCGGTTTTCTCCCCATCAAACCCGATAATAAAGCCCGCCATCACCCGCAGGCCAGAGCTAATGATTTTATGGACAGACTCACTGAGGGGATCGCGGGTATTTTGGAATTTTTTCGTCACCTCCAAACTATCTTCGTCGGGGGTTTCAATGCCTAAGAAGACAGCACTAAACCCGGCGGCGGTCATCAAGTCCATTAATTCTTGATCATTGGCTAAATCCACTGAGGCTTCTGTGGAAATGGTGAAGGGATAGCCCCGTTCCTCCATCCAGGGGATCATTGCTTGGAGCAGGAGCTTCACGTTGCGTTTATTGCCAATGAAGTTGTCATCTACCATGAAAACGCTGCGCCGCCAGCCCAAATCATAGAGGCGTTGGAGTTCTGCGAGCATTTGCTCCGGAGCTTTAGTGCGGGGTTTACGACCATAGAGGACAATAATGTCGCAAAATTCGCATTGAAAGGGGCAACCCCGGGAAAACTGCACCGCCATTTCAGAGTAGGCACTGAAATCGAGGAGGTCAAAGCGGGGGATCGGCGTGCTGGTGACATCGGGTTTTTCTGTAGCGCGAAATTTACCGGACTCAGCCCCGTTATTAATCGCCTCCACAAACATCGGGATCGTGATTTCTCCTTCATCGAGGATTAAGTAATCCGCCCCTGCTGCTTCGACTTCTGGATAAAGGGAGGTGGCATAGGGGCCCCCGACGGCTACTTTTTTGCCCCGGCGTTTGGCTTCGGCAATTTGGGCGAGCATATCGTCTTTTTGGACGATCATCCCTGACATCACGACCAGTTCTGCCCAATCCCAATCGGCGGTAGTGACATCACCGACATTACGATCAACAAGGCGAAATTCCCAATCCTGGGGGAGGAGAGCCGCAACGGTGGCTAAACCCAGGGGGGGAAGCATGGCTTTACGGCCCACGAGTTCGAGGGTTTTTTCAAAAGACCAAAAGCTTTTCGGAAAAAGGGGATAAATCAGGAGGACTTTTAGCATGGTAAATGGTGATGTTGCAACTAATGAACAGTGCTAAGGGTTAAATTTTCAGGTTTGAGTTAACCGTTATGGTGATTACAGCCTTTGCTGTGATTCCTAAGCACAGTGAAGGTTCCTCGGGCGGAGTTCAGTCTGCTCCCGTAGTAGTAGAGGGTAGGAGATGTTATCGGTAAAAGTTGTAAGTCGAGGGAGACCGGGAAAAGTTGCCATTAGCCTTTGGGAATTTTTGAGGAAGACCATTGGGTCTTGGAAAAATAAACAGGAATTACCCAGGTTGTTATCAATGTTTAACGCTTGACCTGACGCTGCTTGGGCTTTATCTTAGCTTAAAAGTCTCGGCTGTGCTTGAGGGAGGATTTTGGCTTAGGGGGCGATCGCCCCCCTAGGTTGTACAACTGCTGTATAACTGCTGTACAACGTTAGCCCTCACCGACGGGGAGACTGTGGATCATCTCACTATCCCCCTGTAACATCACTTCAATATCAACCCGCAGTTCTTGGGATTGTCGATCCAGGGGCAGATCATTGGGATCATAGCCAAAGGGATTTTCAATTTCCAGGCCAATTTCTTCAATTCCCAAGAGAGAAAAGGCAATAATACCCACAGCGATCGGCGTTCCCCAATAGAGTTGCCCCACTAACTCAAAGGGAATAGCCAAACAATAAATCAGGAGCAAATGTTTAAGGTGAATGGCATAGGCACGGGGTAGGGGGGTGGTTAAAATGCGTTCACAGGATCCCATGCTCAGGGTGAGTTTATTAAGGGTGTCATTCATCTGGAAGAGGGCTAATTCGGAGAGATGGCCCTGTTGGTATTGCTCCTGAAAATAAATGCCCAACCATTGGGCAATTTGGTTGGGCAAATGATGGATTTTTTGAAGTTGCTCCCATTGGGCTGGGGTAAAACAGGGTTCCATCTCGCCATTCACCCCTTCAAGGCGGAGGTGTTGCTTCACGCCGACGAGGTACATGGCGACCATCCGAGCGTAGGTGAGCTTTTGCCTCATGGCTGCTTCCGTGGGGGCATCAATGGCGGTGACGACTTGGCGGGCTAGGCCACGGCTATAGTCAATGATATCGCTGATAATCTGGCTCCCCTCCCAAAAGCGGGAATAGGCGGTATCGGTGCGAAAGACGAGCAGCAAACCGAGGACTAAAGCCGGGATCAGTGTGGAGAGTTCATCCTTATAGACTGGTAATTTAGCGTAGTAGGCAAGGGTGACAATGATTGCAAACCCTACGGCAATCAAGACTTTAGGGGCGATCGCCGGAATCACAGAAGCCTTCCAATCGAAGATCAATGTTCGCCATTGGCGTTCTTCTTTATGCATGATTCCTCCTCTGGAACCATAAAGGATGAAGCACACCCTAGGGGCTTGTGGGTCAACAAACCAGGATATGCTTCAGATTTTCTTAAGTATAGGCGCAAAAATCCGTAACTTTAGGCATCAGAGGTGGGGGCTTGCCGGAATACAGAAGATAGATAGGCCACTAATAAACCAAGACTAAAACCCATCACATTGCGGAACACCGGCAAAAAGTCGGAGGTGCGCGTCACGACGGGGCCAATGCCGAAGGCGATGAACAAAATGCCCCACAGGGGTGAAAAAATCAAAGCCCATTGCCAGGCAATGATTTGGCCCGGTTTCCGGGGTACAGCGGCTAAACCACAGATGATTCCGCCCAGAATAGAGGTGACGAGGGTGAGAATCCATTGTTCACGGGGTAAACCGGGTACAACATTGCAGCCGCCATCCTTGAGGCATTGAGTGACGGCGTTGATGGAACTGACAATGGAGTTATTTTCGCCATTATCCCGAACGTAGTAGAGATTGCCGAAGCGGGTTTGCAGTTCGATCCAAAAGGTGCGGGGCAGGAGTTCATAGACATCATCCCCAACGCTAAAGGCCAATAAGTTGCCGCCTCGGGAATCAGCGACCACTAAAATACTGTGATTATCAAGGCCCCAGTAGGGGATGACAGCACGGCCTGGACTTTGGTCGTACTGGGTGAGGACGCGGACTTTCCAGCCGGTTTCTGATTCAAAGTTTTCCAGTTCGTTGATTAGGTTGTCTTCCTGGCCACTGGGGAGAAAATTCGCCAGATCGACGATGGGGGTCTCTTGGTTGGGGAGGAGTTCGGGATTATCGAAGGCTTGGGCGGGAGCCGCCAAGAACCAAGTCGAGAGGGCGAGGAGGCAGGCGCAAAGGGGGATCAAGAAGCGATGGGTTAAGGATTGTGCCATAGGGATCAATTAAGGGAGGGGGATGGTGAACAGATTTACTAAAAAAAGTCCTGTTATCTTTACAATTGTTAACCATATTCTAAGAATAAACCTCGATTTTGGCCAATTTTTTGGCAAATTGGCTGTATTGCCCATGGCTGTGGAGATTTAGAGCCAAAAAAATAAGGGGCGATAGATACGCTATTGCGGATCGCCCCTTACCCATATTCGTAATTATTTGTTGCCTTGGCCTCTAGCGTAGCCTAGATTGATTTCACGGGAGGCAAGGGGTCTAACCCCTCAATTTTGCCCATTATTTGCCCATTAGCTAGAGGGAATCCATCTGGCGGCGCAGTTCTTCCAACTCTGCATCTACCGGAGCGCCGGCCGTCGGGCTGGTTTTGGCGGCATCAGAAGGGGGTAAAGCACTTTGATTGGGGGCTGATCCCCCGAGCATTTGGGCTTTGAGGGCGGCTAACTCATCATCCACATCACTGCCACTTTCCAGGGCAGCAAATTGGCTTTCTAAATCCACGCCGCCTAACTCATAGCTGGCCTGCGATCGCGCCTCCAATTCCAGCACCTTATCTTCCATGCGCTCAAAGGCTGCCATGGCACTGCCGGTATTCATCGAGCTAACGGCGCTCTGCAATTGCTCATTGGCTTTGGCGGCTTGCACCCGTGCCTTGAGCATATCTTTCTTGGTTTTCGCTTCCGAGATTTTGCTTTCGAGGGCAATTAAGTTGCGCTTGAGGGTATCAATCTGCTGAAGTTGGATATCGAGCTGTTGCTTAAGCTGGCCGGCGGTGTCGGCACTGGATTTCTTCCGTTGTAAGGCTTCTCTGGCCAGGCTTTCATCTCCTTTGGAAAGGGCTAGTTGGGCCCGCTGTTGCCAGCTATTGGCATCGGTTTGGTTTTTGTTGTACTGCTGTTCGGTGCGCTTCTGGGCGGCGATCGCCTTGGCGACCGCTTGCCGCAGTTGCACTAAATCCTCCTGCATATCCATGATCGATTGCTCGAGGATTTTCTCTGGATCTTCAGCATTGCTAACCATATCGTTAAGGTTAGCCCGCACAACGCGCCCAATGCGATCAAAAAGTCCCATGGTCTTTTTCCTATCAGCTTGTACAGTAATTAAGGGTGCAGTCCTATGGTTGGGGGTCTGCCTACGAGAAACGGGTTTGCCTTCTAGTCTAGCCTCTCCATGAGGTCTGTGCGAAGAGCGGCGCGCAGGAGTCATCCGCCTTGGGGTGCTTCAGTTCGCCAACTCCAAGTTTCCCATGGGTTGTATTGATTTTTGTAACAAACAGCCACCGCAGGGGGCAATGATCCCGCAAATTAGGGGAGTACAATCCTGTTGATCACGAGGTCTAATCCATGGCAATTTCAGATACTCAAGTTTATGTGGCATTGGTGATTGCGTTAATTCCTGGAATTCTCGCGTTTCGTCTCTCCACTGAGTTGTATAAATAAACGCCCTTAAGTTCCGCAAAAAGGGGGGGAGGGGCGAGCCGCGTGAGCGTACCTATCGCCTCTGCCTCCCTTCATTTTTAGCTTCAATTAAGCTGAAAATAATACAAATGATTCATTTCCGATCATAAATGGTGATTCAAGTAACCAATTTTTCAACAAATCATGACCCATGGGTTGAGAATCAACGGTGACAACGCCATTTATAACGATTCTTCAAGACAAGGAACCGCTACAATAACCCCATGATCGGATGAGCAATCAAAGCCGCGATGCTATGCTCATTTGTCGATCTTGGGTTGTTTTTGGCCTGATCATTCTGCCCCTGATTGCTGCCTTACTAAGGAAATAGACTATGAGCGCCCTTCGCAAACCCCTTGAGAATCCGACGGCTCCTTCTGAGCGGCCCCTCCCCCGTCGCCGGGTTGCGCCTCAGGGTCAGCGTCAGCCTAAGCCCAAAAATCAATATCAAGGTGTGGCGGTGGAAACGGGGCTAAAGGTGATTGTCAATGGGGTGTTGTCGGTGGCGGCGATCGCCACCTTAGCCAATCTTTTCCCCTATTATTGGAGCCAACAAAGCAAACTCCAGGAACTGCGCACCCAAGTCCGCAGTACGGAGAAAGAAGTGGCGGAATTACAAAGTAACTTTAATCGCAGTTTTGACCCCACCCAAGCGGGGAGCGTGATGCAAGAACAGAGCGGTCGCTTGGCCCCCAATCAGCGGCGGGTGGTGTTGACTAACCAGAATCCCTAGGGCGATCGCTCCCGGCCGGTGGGGAGTTGGCGATCGCGAGGGACGGGTTTGGGGGCAGGGGGGCGACGGTTGAAGCTCCGCCAAGCCGCCTGCACCCCTGCGATCACGCTGCGGGTGCTGATATTAATGCGGTGAGCCTGATGGCGCACTGTCGTGAGACTGCTATCCACCTGCTGCACCGCTTGGCTAGCCTTGGCCACCCCTTCATTGAGTTCATCGGTGAGTTCGGTAATTTCCAAGCCGGTGAGGCGAATGGCTTCGAGGGTGGGAGGAAATTCTCGCCGTAGGGTATCAAACAGTTTTTCGGCACTGCGGGCGGCCCGGGCTAAATCCCGAAAGGCGGGTAAAGCCGCCATGAGCACTGCGGTTAAACTCATCGCCACCAACAACAAAGAAAAGCCAAGCCAAAAAAGAGGATCTGCCACGCTAGCGCCAGGAAATATATCTTAGGAACGATCAGGAATGGAGGATGAGGATAAAGCCCCCTCCTCAGTACGGGTGAAATGTTCGGCTTCCCATTGACTGGCCTCAAGACCGGCGGCGATCGCTTCGCGCAGCCGCAATAACGTGCTTTCCCAACGGTGTAACGCTTCCCCCGAGAGCCGATCCGCCTGTAACTGCACCGTCGTCGAAAGGTCTTCCGCTAACTCGGGTAAAGCTTCAGCGGACTTTTGTAAAATCCGGCGGGTTTCTCGACCGGAACGGGGAGCCATTAACAGCCCCACCACTGTACCCATCGCACCCCCCACCAGCAAACCCCTCAGAAATGTACCTGTATTTTTTGCCATGGCTGTTGTTTGGATTCGCCTGCTCAATGAGAACCATTGTAGGCAGATTTTGATCCGCTGCTAAATTCTTGACTCGACGATCCAGATCCGTTATAGTAAACGATTGTGACCTTAGAAGCTGTAATTCCGTAACATAGGTTACTGAACATTCAGCCTAATGCCATCGCTCACCGACGGATACTGGAAGCCTGTTTGCGTTCCAAGTCCAGAGCATGGGTCAACAGAGCAGCGCACTGGAATCATTACACTGTTCTTCCCCTGCACCCAGACCCTTTGGGTCAGCTACCAAACACGATGCTCTGCCATCGTGCAGCTACCGGGAGGCACTCGGAAAGTCACGCTTGGGGAGAATCGACCAATGGCCTGAACTCAGCGTTCAGGTAGAAGTCGCTTCGCAGAACCAAGAATCTCAACGGAGCAATTCCCGAAAGAATGTCTATATTTAAGTGTTGTTTAGCAAAAAGAGAGGGCTAATCCCGTGTCTGTCGGTATCCTCGGCACCAAACTTGGCATGACCCAGATTTTTGACCAAGAATCTGGCATTTCGATTCCCGTTACGGTCATTCAGGCCGGCCCTTGCACTGTCACTCAAGTGAAGCGGCAAGAAACGGACGGCTATCAGGCCATTCAAGTGGGCTATTTTGAAGTTAAAGAAAAAGCCTTGAATAAACCAGAATTGGGCCATTTAGCAAAGGCCAATGCTGTTCCCCTGCGTCACCTGAAAGAATATCTCGTCAGTGATCCCAATGAATTTGAACTCGGTCAAGCGCTGACCGCTGACCGCTTCACGGTCGGCCAACTGGTGGATGTTGCGGGTAAAACCATTGGTCGTGGTTTTTCGGGCTACCAAAAACGCCACAACTTCCGTCGGGGGCCCATGTCCCACGGCTCGAAGAACCACCGCTTACCCGGTTCCACCGGCCCAGGGACGACCCCCGGTCGCATCTTCCCCGGCAAGAAAATGGCGGGGCAGTACGGTAATACCCAGGTGACAATTCGCAAGTTGCAAGTTGTCAAGGTGGATGTTGAACGCAACCTCCTGCTGATTAAAGGCGCGGTTCCGGGCAAAACGGGCAATTTGTTGAGCATTACGCCGGCAAATATTGTGCGTTAATCCCCTAGGATTTTTTGACTTTTGTAGACCTAAACGACGATTGAGCAATGGTTACTTGTGTTGTAAAAAATTGGCAAGGTGAAGCGGTAGGGGAAACAACCCTAGCGCTGCCGGTGGCCAACGAGAAAACAGCCGCCCATATTGTCCACCGCGCCCTTGTGCGTCAGTTGGCCAATGCCCGGCAGGGGACGGCTTCGACGAAAACCCGTGCAGAAGTGCGCGGCGGGGGGCGTAAGCCTTGGCGACAAAAGGGGACGGGACGGGCCCGAGCCGGTTCGATCCGCTCTCCCCTCTGGCGGGGGGGTGGGGTGATTTTTGGCCCCAAGCCCCGGGACTATAGCCAAAAAATGAACCGTAAAGAGCGGCGTTTGGCCCTGCGCACTGCGTTGCAAAGTCGTGTTGAAGATTTAGTGGTGGTGCAGGATTTTACCGCTGAGTTTTCTCGCCCGAAAACCAAGGATTTGGTGACGGCGTTGAGCCGTTGGGATGTGGATCTGGGGAAACGGGTGGTGCTGTTGACCGATGAATTCAATGAAAATTTGTATTTGTCGGGGCGCAATATTGCCAATCTGACGATGATGGGGGCCACCAACCTCAATATTCATGATCTGCTGGCGGCGGACAAAATTGTGGCCACAGAGGCGGCGATCGCCAAAATTACGGAGGTGTACATTGACTAATTATGATCCCCGCCGTTTGGCGGATTTAATCCTCAAGCCTGTGGTGACGGAAAAGGCCACATTCATGCTTGAGCAAAACAAATATGTGTTTGATGTGGTGGTGAAGGCCACGAAGCCGGAAATCCGTGCTGCCATTGAATCGCTGTTTGAAGTGACGGTGACGAAGGTGAATACCCATCGTCCCCCCCGCCGCAAAAAACGGGTTGGCAAGTTCTTAGGGTTTAAGCCCCAATATAAACGGGCAATTGTCACCCTTGCTGAGGGTGATGAAATCGTGCTCTTCCCCGAAGTTTAAGCACCCAAGCCTGAATTGATTGACCACTGTACACCAGTAAAATTATGGGTATTCGTTCATTTCGACCAATGACTCCGGGGACGCGGGAAGCCAGTGTATCTGACTTTGCCGATATCACCAAGTCCACACCGGAAAAGTCTCTCACTCGCTATAAACACCGCAAAAAGGGCCGCAACAACCGAGGCGTAATCACGAGCCGCCGTCGGGGGGGTGGCCATAAGCGGCTCTATCGGATTATTGATTTCCGTCGTGATAAACGGGCGATCGCCGCCACCGTTACCGCTGTGGAATATGATCCCAACCGCAATGCCCGCATTGCCCTGTTAACCTACGAAGATGGCGAGAAACGCTATATTCTCTGTCCCGATGGCTTAACGGTGGGGGCAACGGTGATCGCCGGGCCCGATTCTCCCTTTGATACCGGCAATGCGATGCCCCTGGGGAATATCCCCTTGGGGAGTGATGTCCACAATATTGAACTGCTTCCCGGTCGGGGCGGTCAGATGGTGCGGGCTGCGGGGGCTGCGGCCCAATTGGTGGCCAAAGAGGGGGATTATGTCACCCTCAAGCTGCCCTCGAAGGAAGTCCGCATGGTGCGCAAAGAATGCTACGCCACCCTCGGCCGTGTCGGCAACATTGAAGACCGCAACCTCAGTTTGGGGAAAGCGGGACGCTCCCGTCACCTCGGCCGTCGGCCCCAAGTGCGAGGCAGTGCGATGAACCCGGTGGATCACCCCCATGGTGGGGGGGAAGGCCGCGCTCCCATTGGGCGCAGTGGCCCCGTTACGCCTTGGGGCAAACCGGCCTTAGGTCGCAAAACCCGCAAGAAAAACAAGCCGAGCGATCGCTTCATTGTCCGTCGCCGCAACGCTTAAACCCACTATTCACTCGTTACGCAAAGTCCCTATGAGTCGTTCTTTAAAAAAAGGGCCCTTCGTGGCCGATAGCCTTCTCACCAAAATTGAGAAGCTCAATGCCAAAGGCGAAAAACAGGTGGTCAAAACCTGGTCCCGTGCCTCCACCGTCTTACCCCAAATGGTCGGTCACACCATTGCCGTCCACAACGGCCGCCAACATGTACCCGTCTATGTCAATGAGCAAATGGTGGGCCATAAACTCGGTGAATTCGCGCCGACGCGAACCTTCCGGGGCCATGCCAAAAGTGACAAAAAAGCAGGCAGACGCTAAGGGAGAACCATGATTGCAGCAGACACTAATCTAGAAGTGAAGGCGATCGCCCGCTACATCCGGATGTCCCCCCACAAAGTGCGGCGGGTCCTCGACCAAATCCGGGGGCGTTCCTACCGCGAAGCCCTGATCATCCTCGAATTTATGCCCTACCGCGCCTGTGAGCCGATCTTGAAAGTGCTGCGGTCAGCGGTGGCTAACGCCGAGCATAACGATGGTCTTGACCCCAGCACCCTGGTGATCAGCAGCGCCTACGCCGATCAAGGCCCCAAACTGCGCCGCTTCCGGCCCCGGGCCCAAGGCCGCGCCTACCAAATCCATCGGCCCACCTGCCACATCACCGTGGCCGTAGCCCCCGCCCTAGACGACGCATAAGAGGAACACATGGGACAAAAAGTACATCCAACCGGATTCCGCCTGGGGATCATCAAAGAACACCGCTCCCGCTGGTATGCCGATCGCAAGCGGTATCCGGAACTGCTCCAGGAAGACCAAAAAATCCGCGCCTACGTCCAAGACAACCTCAACAACGCCGGGATTTCCGACGTGCGCATTGAGCGCAAGGCCGATCAAATTGATCTGGAAATCCATACCGCCCGGCCCGGGGTTGTCGTCGGTCGCGGCGGCAGCGGCATTGAATCCCTCCGTTTAGGGCTACAGCAACTCCTCGGCGGCACACGCCAAATCCGTGTCAATGTGATTGAAGTGGCCCGGGTGGATGCCGATGCCGTTTTAATTGCCGAATATATTGCCCAGCAATTAGAGCGTCGGGTTTCCTTCCGGCGGGTGGTGCGCCAAGCCATTCAACGGGCCCAACGGGCGGAAGTCCAAGGGATCAAAATCCAAGTGGGGGGTCGCCTCAATGGGGCGGAAATTGCCCGGACAGAATGGACGAGAGAAGGCCGTGTGCCTCTTCACACGCTGCGGGCGGATATTGACTATTCCTACCGTACTGCTAAAACCATCTATGGCATTTTAGGGATTAAGGTTTGGGTCTTTAAGGGCGAAATTATCCCCGGTCAGGAGGAATTAGCCGCCGCAACCCCGGCTCAACCGGATCGCCGCAAACGCCGGAACCGCCAGTTTGAAGACCGTTCTGAATAATGGCTCAGACTTGTCTATTGCCAGTGCTGTTTACGATTAACACCCGCCGATTATGTTAAGTCCCAGAAGAACAAAATTCCGCAAGCAGCAACGGGGCCGGATGCGTGGCCTTGCCAAGGGGGGGACGACCCTCAATTTTGGAGATTATGCCCTGCAAGCGATTGAACCCTGTTGGATTACTGCTCGCCAAATCGAGGCCGCTCGGCGTGCCATGACCCGCTATGTCCGTCGGGGTGGGAAAATCTGGATTCGGATTTTCCCCGATAAGCCCGTGACGATGCGCCCCGCTGAAACCCGGATGGGTTCCGGGAAAGGTTCCCCAGAATTTTGGGTCGCCGTCGTCAAACCGGGCCGGCTCATGTTTGAAATGAGCGGTGTCACGGAAGAAGTGGCCCGGGAAGCGATGCGTCTCGCGGCTCAAAAGTTACCGATTAAAACGAAGTTTGTGACGCGCAAGGAGATCGAGACCTAATGCCCTTACCCAAGATTGCTGACGCTCGTCAGTTAAGTGATGAAGCGTTGGGGACGGAAATTTTGGCGGCCAAGCGCAAGTTGTTTGAACTGCGTTTGCAACAAGCGACCCGTCGCCTCGAAAAAACCCACGAATTTAAACATACCCGCCATTGGATTGCCCAACTCTTGACCGTCGAGCGGGAACGGGAGTTAACCAAGGCAGAGACAACCGCAACGACTGAGGATGAGATCAACCATGGCAGTTAAAGAATTTGTTGGGTTAGTGGTGAGCAACAAAATGGATAAAACGGTGGTGGTCGCCGTTGAAAACCGTGCTCCCCATCCCAAATACGGCAAGATTGTCGTTAAAACGAAGAAATATAAGGCCCACGATGACGAAAATCGCTGTCACGAAGGCGATCGCGTCCGGATCCAAGAAACCCGCCCCCTGAGCCGCACCAAACGCTGGACGGTGGCGGAAATTCTCGAAGCCACCCCCCAATAACCCATCCTTCCCTGGTTTAAACAAGAGCCATGATTCAACAACAAACCTATCTCAATGTGGCAGACAACAGCGGCGCTCGTAAGCTGATGTGTCTGCGGGTCTTGGGGAAAGGGAACAGCCGCTACGGTGGCATTGGCGATCAAATTATCGCCGTTGTCAAAGAAGCGATCCCCAACCAAGGCGTGAAAAAATCCGATGTGGTCAAAGCGGTGATTGTCCGCACCAAGCAATCCCTGCGCCGGGAAAGCGGCATGACGATCCGGTTTGATGACAATGCGGCGGTGATCATTAACAACGATGGCAACCCAAAAGGGACGCGGGTCTTTGGCCCTGTAGCGCGGGAATTGCGCGATCGCAACTACACGAAAATCGTCTCCTTGGCACCGGAGGTTATCTAATGGCTAAACGCATCCAACGGAGCGCTCCGATCAAAGCGCAAAAAATGCACGTCAAAAAAGGCGATACCGTCCAGGTGATCTCCGGCAAAGACAAGGGCAAGGTCGGGGAAGTCCTGCGCTCCCTGCCCCGCACCAGCAAAATCATCGTCAAAGGCGTGAATATTCGCACCAAACACGTCAAACCCCAACAGGAAGGGGAATCCGGTCGCATCGACACCTTTGAAGCCCCGATCCATAGTTCCAACGTCATGCTCTATTCCACCAAGGAAAAAGTAGCGAGCCGTGTGGGCTACACCGTCACCGAAGAGGGGCGCAAAGTGCGCGTCCTCAAAAAAACCGGCGAAATTATCGATTAATTCCCTTCACCCCCGTGCAACCTGACCCAGCCCAGTTTGCCTCATTACCATGACCCAACCTCTGAAACAACGCTATCAAGACATCATTGTTCCCAAACTCAAGGAGCAATTCGGCTACACCAATATTCACCAAGTCCCCAAGGTGGATAAGATCACAATTAACCGAGGCTTAGGGGAAGCCTCGCAAAATGCCAAAGCCTTAGAATCGTCTCTCCAGGAACTGGCGACCATTAGCGGTCAACGGCCCGTTGTTACCCGCGCCCGTAAGGCGATCGCCGGCTTCAAAATCCGCGAAAATATGCCCGTCGGCGTGATGGTCACACTCCGTTCTGACCGGATGTACGCTTTCTTAGACCGTTTGATCAGCATTGCCCTGCCCCGGATTCGTGACTTCCGAGGGATCAGCCCAAAAAGCTTTGATGGCCGTGGCAACTACAGCTTAGGGGTGCGCGAGCAATTAATTTTCCCCGAAATTGAATACGACAGTATCGATCAAATTCGCGGCATGGATATTTCCATCGTCACCACCGCCACCACCGACGAAGAAGGTCGCGCCCTACTCAAAGAAATGGGCATGCCCTTCCGGAACCAATAGAACCCCGTTACGCAGGAGGAACAATCACGCTTATGGCGGCCAACGACACAATTTCCGATATGCTGACGCGCATCCGCAACGCTGGAGCCGTCCGACATAGCACCACCACCGTCCCATCCACCCGCATGACCCGCGATATCGCGCGAGTCCTCAAGGAAGAAGGCTTCATCGCTGACTACGAGGAAGGGGGAGAAGGGGTCAAAAAAGAACTGACCCTCTCCCTCAAATATGCTGGACGGACCCGCAAACCGATTATCAACACCCTCAAACGGATCAGTAAACCCGGTTTACGGGTTTACAAAAACCGCAAAGAACTGCCCCGCGTCCTCGGCGGCATTGGCATTGCGATCATCTCCACCTCCAGCGGCATCATGACCGATCGCGAAGCCCGCCAACGTGGCATTGGTGGTGAAATCCTCTGCTACATCTGGTAATTCCCATTCATTCCCAACCTCGGAGTAAAAGCAATGTCCCGGATTGGAAAACGCCCAATCACGATTCCTAACAAAGTCACCGTTGAGATCAGCGGCAATCACGTTGCTGTCAAAGGCCCCAAAGGCCAATTGGCGCGGAGCTTGCCCGATATGGTGGATATCCACCACGAAGGCGACACGATCAACGTGGTGCGCCACAACGAAAGCCGGAAAGCCCGTGAACGGCACGGTCTTTCCCGCACCCTGATCGCCAACATGATTGAAGGAGTCTCCAGTGGCTTTCAGAAACACCTGATCATTCAAGGGGTCGGCTACCGCGCCCAAATGCAGGGTAAAACCCTCGTTCTCAATGTTGGCTATAGCCACCCGGTGGAAATTGAACCCCCGGAAGGCGTGGAATTTGAAGTGATTGAAAAAAATACCCAAGTTTTAGTACGGGGGATTAATAAAGAAATCGTCGGCAATATCACCGCCAAAATTCGCGCTGTCCGTCCCCCAGAAGTCTATAAGGGCAAAGGCATTCGCTATAAAGACGAAGTGGTGCGCCGTAAAGCTGGTAAGTCAGGGAAAAAATAAACCATGAAAACTAATCGTAAAGATCAAACCCAACGTCGCCATCGACGGCTCCGCAGAAAATTAAGTGGTACGGCTAGCCGCCCCCGCTTGGCGGTGTTCCGCTCCAATAATCATATTTATGCCCAACTGATTGATGACGTGCAACAGCATACCCTCGTTGCTGCATCCAGTTTAGATAAAGAGTTACGGCCCACTCTAGCCTCCGGAGCTAACTGTGATGCTTCTGTTTCAGTGGGGACGTTAATTGCCGAACGGGCTAAAGCCAAAGGAATTGAGCAGGTCGTCTTTGATCGAGGTGGCAACCTCTACCATGGTCGCATTAAGTCCTTGGCCGAGGCCGCTCGCGCCGCCGGTCTTCAGTTCTAACAGTCCTATCTTCAGCACAGGTAACGATGGCAAAAACAAAAGGCAAAAAAAATAATCGCACGAAAAAAGAAGAACCCTTTCAAGAGCGGGTAATTCAGATTCGCCGCGTGAGCAAGGTGGTCAAAGGGGGTAAAAAACTCAGCTTCCGGGCCATTGTTGTAGTTGGTAATGAACAGGGCAAAGTGGGGGTCGGTGTGGGTAAAGCCGCCGATGTGATCGGGGCCGTCCGCAAGGGGGTCGCCGATGGCAAAAAACAACTGATTGATGTAGCCCTCAATAAAGCGAATTCCATTGTCCATCCTGCCCGAGGTGTGGCGGGTGGTGCAAAGGTGATGATCCGCCCAGCAGCTCCTGGTACGGGGGTAATTGCTGGCGGTGCGGTGCGGACTGTATTAGAACTGGCCGGGGTGAAGAATATTCTCGCCAAACAATTGGGGTCGAGCAGTCCGTTGAATAATGCTCGTGCCGCCGTGGATGCCTTGGAAACGCTCCGGACATTCCGGGATGTGGCCCAGGAACGGGGGATTCCCATTGAAAAGCTTTATAGCTAAATGGCTAACGCACCAACAATGATGCTGGAGAGATACTGATGAAAATTAATGATGCTATCCCCCAAAAGGGATCGAGAAAGCGGGGTCGTCGTGTGGGTCGCGGGATTGCTGCCGGTCAAGGCGCAAGCTGTGGCTTTGGGATGCGGGGGCAAAAATCTCGCTCCGGTACGGGGACAAAACCGGGGTTTGAAGGGGGACAAATGCCCCTTTATCGTCGGGTTCCTAAGTTAAAGCATTTTACGGTGATCAACCCGAAGGTTTACACCGTGATCAACGTCAAACGTCTGGCGGATTTGCCTGCTGGTACGGAAGTCAATTTAGAGAGTCTGATGGATTGTGGCATTGTTACATCTAACGATGGCCCTTTAAAAATGCTGGGTGATGGTGAACTGTCAGTGGCTTTGACGGTGAAGGCGGCGGCCTTTACGGCTTCGGCGCGGCAAAAGATTGAGGCGGCGGGCGGCAGTTGTGAAGTCGTGACGGCGTAAGTCATACTAGATCAGGGATTTTTTGGGGTGAGTTTGAGGCGAGCCGCGACAGCGTACCCATCGCCCCCCACCTCGTAGCTAATTTATCAGTGAGGTAAGCCTGCATGGTCGTCAGCCGCGATAAAACACCAACGGCACAGGAAACATTTATGCAGATGGCCCAGGCCGCTGGCCTGCGGGGTCGTCTGTTGGTCACGATTGGCCTACTTATTTTGGTGCGTTTAGGGGTTTATATTCCCATTCCGGGGATTGCCCTCGATCGCTTCAAGGAGGAAGTGCAAAACACACCATTAATCGGGTTCCTGGATGTATTTTCCGGTGGGGGGCTATCGGTCTTAGGGATTTTTGCCCTGGGAATTTTGCCCTTTATCAACGCCTCGATCATCATGCAGTTGTTGACGGCGGCGCTTCCCTCTTTGGAAAATCTCCAAAAAAATGAAGGGGAAGCCGGACGGCGGAAAATTTCCCAAATTACCCGCTATGTGGCTCTGGGTTGGGGGGCGCTCCAAAGTGTGATGCTCACCACCTGGATTCAAAATTATGCCTATCACCCTGGGCCGGTCTTTTTTGCGGAAACGGTGATTGCCTTTACCGCTGGCTCAATGTTTGTGATGTGGGTGTCGGAATTGATTACGGAGCGGGGCATTGGTAACGGGGCTTCTTTGTTGATTTTTGTCAATATTGTGGCAGTGTTACCGACGATTCTTGGCCAAACCGTGGGGGTGGCTCAACAGGGGGGCCGGGATGAAATTGCCAAGGTGATTATCCTGTTGCTGTCGTTCCTGTTGATGATTGTGGGGATTGTGTTTGTGCAAGAAGGGACGCGGCGGATTCCGATTATTTCGGCGCGGCGGCAGGTGGGGCGACGGCTCTACCGTGAACGGACAAACTATCTCCCCCTGCGGTTAAATCAGGGCGGCGTAATGCCGATTATTTTCGCCTCGGCGGTGTTATTTTTGCCCGCTTCTTTGGTGCAGTTTACCCAAGGGAAGGAAGGGATTTTAGGGCAATTTAATCAAGTTTTAGGGCCAATTTCCAATGCGATTCGCATGGACGGCCCTACGCCTTGGGTTTATGTGTTGGTGTTTTTCACCTTAATTTTGTTCTTTAGTTATTTCTATTCTTCGTTAATTGTCAATCCTGTGGATATGTCCCAAAACTTGAAAAAGATGGGTTCAAGTATTCCAGGGATTCGGCCAGGGCGGGCCACCAGTGAATATTTGGAGCGGGTGATTAATCGCTTGACGTTCCTGGGGGCGGCGTTTTTGAGTGTGGTGGCTACGGTTCCCACTGCGGTAGAAAGTGCGTTGGGCATTCAAACCCTCCGGGGTTTGGGGGCAACGTCGCTGCTGATTTTGGTGGGGGTAGCCATTGATACGGCAAAGCAAATTCAAACCTATGTGATTTCACAGCGGTATGAAGGGATGGTGAAAAAGTAAACCATGATCACGATTGTTAATGGGTGGAGGGCGATCGCTCCATGAGTAAACGACTAATTTTTTTGGGCCCCCCTGGGGCTGGGAAGGGAACCCAGGCTGAACGTCTGGCCACGGTGGCCGCCATTCCCCACATTTCCACGGGGGAGATCATTCGTGGGGCGATCGCCCAACAAACTCCTCTAGGACAAAAGGCAAAAAGTTATGTGGATGCGGGGGATCTCGTACCCGATAGCCTGATCCTCGACCTGATTCGCGAACGACTCCAACAACCCGATACGGCATCTGGTTGGATCCTTGATGGCTTCCCGCGCAATGTCAGTCAAGCGGAATTCTTGGATCGACTCCTCAGGGAGTTGAATCAAGACGGGGTTTGTGTAATTAGCCTCAACGTTCCCGAAGAGGTGTTGGTTTCCCGTTTACTCGGTCGCCAACGTCAAGACGACAATGAAACGACGATCCGGCATCGCTTGGATGTGTATCACCAAGAAACCCGCCCCGTGATCGAGTTTTATCGCGATCGCGGTCTCCATATTGTCGATGGCGATCGCAGCCCCGATGCCGTCGGGGCAACCCTCCAGGAACTCGTTAATGCTTAACCAGTTGCTGCGCCCTTTAGCCTATTCGTCAAGAGAGGACTCAAATAGTTTGTCTAAACAAGACCTGATTGAAATGGAAGGCACGGTGACGGAATCCTTGCCCAACGCCATGTTTCGCGTTGATCTGGACAATGGATTTAACGTCCTTGCCCATATTTCCGGCAAAATTCGCCGTAACTACATCAAAATTTTGCCCGGCGATCGGGTCAAAGTTGAACTCACCCCCTACGACCTTACCAAAGGGCGAATTACCTACCGACTGCGCAAAAAATAATCTTTTGCCAGAGAATCTTGCCCAACTTCCCCCTTTGTGCTTGCTCCCAAGCACCTGCCTTGATATAATGAAAAGCTTGCAATATGACCTAAGCCACCATGAAAGTTAGAGCATCCGTAAAGAAAATTTGCGAGAAGTGCCGCGTCATCCGCAGACGAGGCCGGGTAATGGTGATCTGCACAAACCCCAAGCACAAACAGCGCCAGGGTTAAGCGACGGCAACCCCATTCCTTTATCCATCCCATTAACTTGAGCACCAAGATAGCACAGGAGAAACAAGCGTGGCACGAATTGCGGGTATCGACTTACCCAGAGATAAACGAATCGAAATTGGCCTGACCTATATCTACGGCATTGGTCTGTCTCGTTCCCATGAAATCCTTGCCGCCACTGGCGTTAACCCAGACACCCGCGTTAAGGATCTTGCCGATGAGGACGTGACCGCCCTCCGTGCCTATATTGAAAAGAGCTATCAAATCGAAGGGGATTTACGTCGCCTCGAATCGATGAACATCAAGCGATTGGCGGACATCGGCACCTACCGTGGCCGTCGCCATCGTCAAGGATTACCCGTGCGGGGTCAACGCACCCGCACCAACGCCCGCACCCGTCGCGGCCGCCGTCTTACCGTTGCCGGTAAGAAGAAAGCAGCGAAGAAATAAGCCCCTTCTGATTGCCCCCATTCCTGATTTAACTCATCCATTTCAACTATGGCAAGACCAACCAAAAAAGGTGGAACAAAAAAGCAAAAGCGCAATGTTCCCAATGGCGTGGCTCACATCACCTCCACCTTTAACAATACAATTGTGACCATTTCCGATACCAAAGGGGATGTTATTTCCTGGGCCTCCAGTGGTTCTAGTGGCTTTAAAGGGGCTAAGAAAGGCACTCCTTTTGCCGCCCAAACCGCTGCCGATAGCGCCGCTAAACGGGCCATTGAACAGGGGATGCGCCAACTCGAAGTCATGGTCAGCGGCCCCGGAGCCGGTCGAGAAACCGCAATCCGGGCCCTCCAAGCTTCGGGTTTGGAAATTACGCTCATCCGCGATGTCACCCCCATTCCCCACAACGGTTGTCGGCCACCGAAACGTCGTCGGGTTTAACGGAATTATCATCCAAGTGGGAAACCTGAGAGAACGGCTAAGGAAGGGAGTTTGTACGGCGTGATACAGTTTCAAATTGAGTGTGTTGAGTCCAAAACACACAAAAATCAAAGTCAATACAGTAAGTTTGTTCTTGAACCCCTCGAACGGGGTCAGGGAACAACCGTAGGCAATGCTCTGCGGCGCGTGCTACTGGCCAATCTGGAAGGAGCGGCGGTGACAGCGGTGCGCATTGCTGGGGTGAACCATGAGTTTGCCACAATTCCGGGGGTGCGCGAGGATGTCCTGGAAATCTTACTCAATATGAAAGAGTTAGTGTTTCAGTCCTTTGCCACCGGGCCGCAAATTGGTCGTTTAGTGGCCACCGGCCCAGGCACTGTGACCGCAGGACAATTTGATCTTCCTTCGGAAGTCCAAGTGGTGGATAAAAATCAATATGTCGCCACCTTGGCCGCTGGGGCCCGTTTGGAAATGGAGTTTCGCATTGAGCGGGGCAAGGGGTATCAATCCATTGACCGCAGTCGCGAGGAAGCCACTTCCCTAGATTTCATGCAAATTGATGCGGTGTTTATGCCCGTCAGTAAGGTGAATTATGAAGTGGAAGATGCCTTAGTCGATGGCTCGATGTCGAAGGATCGCCTCGTTCTGGATATCTGGACGAACGGCAGTATTAAGCCGGAAGAAGCCCTCTCCCAAGCGGCGGGAATTGTGGTGGAATTGTTTAATCCTTTGAAGGATCTCACCCTGGAGGCGATTCAGGAGGATCAACAGGAGGATGAAGACCCCACCAGTCAAATTCCCATTGAGGAATTGCAGCTATCGGTGCGGGCCTATAACTGCTTGAAGCGGGCCCAAATTAATACCGTGGCGGATCTCCTTGATTATTCCCAGGAGGATCTTCTGGAAATTAAAAACTTTGGTCAAAAGTCTGCCGAAGAGGTGATTGAAGCCCTCCAGCAACGGCTGGGGATTACGTTGCCTCAGGAAAAATCAAAGCCCTAGGTTTTATTGTTGTTGATGATTTGAACTCTATCTGGAGAAAATGTTATGCGTCACCGCTGTCGGGTTCCCGAATTGGGACGGCCTGCTGATCAACGGAAAGCGATGTTGCGATCGCTCACCACGGCTCTGATCCGCAATGGCCAAATTAAAACCACCAAAGCCCGTGCCAAAGCTGTCCGCACCACGGCGGATCACATGATCACGCTGGCCAAGGATGGTTCTTTAGCTGCTCGTCGTCGGGCCATGGGCTATCTGTACGATAAAGATTTAGTTCATGCCCTGTTTGCCGAGGCTAAGGATCGCTATGGGGAGCGCAATGGCGGCTATACCCGCATTGTCCGCACCGTGCGGCGCAAAGGGGATAATGCGGAAATGGCGATTATTGAACTGGTGGGCGAAGGGGCCTAACAGTGACAATGGTGCAGCGGGTGGCGTTGGTGATCCAATATTTGGGAACCCATTTCCATGGGTGGCAACGTCAGCCCCACCACCGCAGCGTTCAGGGGGAAATTGAGGGGGCGATCGCCCATCTCACCGGGGAACCCGTCACAGTCCACGGGGCAGGGCGCACCGATACCGGAGTCCATGCCGCCGCCCAGATCGCCCATTTTCAAGTCACCAGTCCCATCCCCCCCCACCGTTGGGCCAAAGTCCTCAATGGTCGCCTGCCGGGGGATATCAACATCCGCGCTTCGGCGGCGGTTCCCCCCACCTGGCACGCCCGTTTCTCCGCCCTGTGGCGACGCTACCGCTATAGCTTCTATACCGATGCTTGCCCGAACCTCTTTGTTCAACCCTATTGTTGGCATTATTATCATGCCCCTTTAGATCTGGACAAAATGACCGCTGTGCTCCGTCCCCTGTTGGGTCGCCACCATTTAGCCGCCTTTCATCGGGCCGGTTCAAGCCGCTCCCATTCCTGGGTGGAGATTCAGGATGTGCAATGTTACCAACGGGGCCCCTTCCTCCATGTGGAGATTCAAGCCAACGGCTTTCTCTACGGCATGGTACGCTTATTAATTGGGCTATTACTCGAAGTGGGCAACGGCACGCGATCGCCAGAAAATTTTACAGATATTTGGGTCAACCAACGGCGGGAACTGGTGAAGTACGCCGCCCCCGCCCAAGGGCTATGTCTCCTCAGGGTGGGCTATCCCGACAGCCCCTTTCCCCGCGAAACCTGGTATGACACCCAACCTCTTTTTATGTTCAACCCCTAAAGCACCCCATGATCGAAAAAACTGTTTTACCCAACGTTGAAACCCTAGAGCACAAATGGTATGTCATCGATGCCGCTGACCAGCGTCTCGGCAGACTCGCCAGCGAAGTGGCCCAAATCCTGCGGGGCAAAAATAAACCCTGTTTCACCCCCCACATGGATACCGGCGATCACGTCATTATTGTCAATGCCGAAAAAGTCGTCGTCACCGGCCGCAAAGGTTCCCAAAAACTTTACCGTCGCCATTCCGGCCGCCCCGGTGGGATGAAGACCGAAACCTTCAACCACCTGCAAGCCCGGATTCCAGAGCGGATCATTGAGCAAGCCGTGAAAGGGATGTTGCCGAAAAATTCCCTCGGTCGCAAACTGTTCACCAACCTCAAGGTTTATGCGGGGCCCAACCACAAACAAACCGCCCAGCAGCCGGAAGTTTTAACCCTAAAAACCACCCCCTAGGAGGATTCCACTATGCCGATTGAAACAGGCGATAAGTACGCTGGCGCGGATCGCGCCGTCTATTGGGGCACTGGCCGCCGCAAAAGTTCCGTGGCCCGTGTCCGTCTCGTCCCCGGTACAGGTCAGATCAAAGTCAACGATCGCGCCGGTGATGACTATTTCAACTACAACCCCAGCTACTTAGCCAGCGTCAAAGCTCCCTTAGAAACCTTAGGTTTAGAAGCGGAATACGATGTGTTAGTCCGGGCCCACGGTGGCGGTCTCACTGGTCAATCCGATGCCGTTAAACTCGGCGTGGCCCGTGCGCTCTGCCAACTGGATCCCGCCAACCGCTCCCCCCTCAAGTCTGAAGGGTATTTAACCCGTGACCCCAGAGCGAAGGAACGGAAAAAATACGGTTTGAAGAAAGCCCGTAAAGCTCCCCAATTCTCCAAACGCTAAAACTTTTTTGTTATTATTGCTACTGTCTGCACAGGAAGACCATGCCTAAACCCGATATTCACCCCACTTGGTATCCCGAAGCCAAGGTCATCTGCAACGGTGAAGTTGTCATGACCGTTGGTTCCACCAAGCCAGAAATTCATGTAGAAATCTGGTCAGGAAATCATCCCTTTTACACCGGAACCCAGAAAATTATTGATACCGAGGGCCGGGTTGAACGGTTCATGCGTAAGTTTGGTATGTTTGATACCAACGCAGCCGCTAAAACCGACGAACAATAGCCGATTTTGGCTCACTTTTTGCCCAGCAGAATTTCTGCTGGGTTTGTTGTATTTTGATTGAACTGAGGGGCGTGATGGCTGAAGCCTATTTACTCGATAAACTCAAATCCGTTGAACAAACGTTTAACGAGCTTTCCCTGCGTTTAGCTGACCCGGATGTGGTGACAAACCCTGACGAACTCCAGCGGGTGGCCAAGGCCCGGTCTTCTCTGGAGCAGACGGTGATCACCTACGATGCTTGGAAAAGAGCCACCGAGGAATTAGTCGGCGCGAAGGAGATCGTTAAGGAATCCCAAAGCGATCTAGAAATGCTGGCCATGGCTCAAGGGGAAGTGCAGGCCCTGGAGGCGGAAATTACCCGATTGGAAACGCAACTAAAGGTGCTACTCCTCCCCAGTGATCCCAATGATGAGAAAAACATCATGTTGGAAATCCGTGCCGGTACGGGGGGCGATGAGGCCAGTATTTGGGCGGGGGATTTGTTGCGGATGTATTCCCGCTATGCCGATACCCAAGGGTGGAAAGTGGCCTTGGTGAGTGAATCCCCGGCAGAAATGGGGGGCTTTAAGGAGGCAGTGCTGGAAATTCAAGGCGATCGCGTTTATAGCAAACTCAAGTTTGAGGCCGGGGTGCATCGGGTGCAGCGGGTTCCGGTGACGGAAGCCGGGGGCCGTGTCCACACTTCAACGGCAACGGTGGCGGTGATGCCGGAGGTGGATGAGGTGGAAGTGTTCATCGATCCTAAGGATTTGGAAATTTCCACGGCCCGCTCCGGGGGTGCGGGGGGGCAAAACGTCAACAAGGTAGAAACGGCGGTGGATTTACTCCATAAACCCACAGGAATTCGCGTGTTTTGTACGGAGGAGCGATCGCAACTGAAAAACCGGGAAAGGGCGATGCAGATCCTCCGGGCGAAGCTCTACGATATTAAACTCCAGGAGCGGCAGGAGGAGGTGACTTCCTTGCGGCGATCGCAGGTGGGTACGGGGGCGCGATCGGAGAAGATCCGCACCTACAACTACAAAGACAACCGGATCACCGATCATCGCTTAGGGCAAAATTTCACGCTGGCGAATATCCTCGATGGGGATATTGATCAGGTGATGGAGGCTTGTATCTCCCAGGATCAGCAGGAGCGGCTGGAGCAGTTGGCCAATGCAACCGAGTAAGGGAGGATTCATGAAACCAGTTATACGCCAGGAATTGTCTTCAGATGTTGCGGCCATCCATGCCGTAACGGTCGCTGCGTTCCTCAATGCACCGCACACGGCGCACACGGAACAGTTCATTGTTGATGCCTTGCGTAGGGCTGGATCTCTGACCATCTCGCTTGTGGCTGAACAGGATGGCGAAGTCGTGGGTCATGTGGCGGTATCGCCAGTTACAATCTCGGATGGTTCTGGGGGCTGGTACGGACTTGGCCCGATTTCCGTCAGGCCGGAGCTACAAAGGCGGGGGATCGGTTCCCTCCTCATGGAGGCTGTTCTGGGTCTTCTACAGGAGCGGGGCGCGGCGGGCTGCGCCTTAGTGGGAGATCCAGCATACTATTCGCGATTTGGCTTTAAGCCTAATTCCGGCTTGCTGCTGCCGGGTGTGCCGCCGGAGTATTTTCAGGTCTTGCCCTTTGGCCCATCGTTACCCTGTGGGGTGGTGACGTTCCACGAGGCATTCAGTGCGCGGGCCTAACTTCAGGTTTTGACCTGGCCCTGTACGGATGGCTTGGCGGAGGTGATCGAGAAGTTTGGGCGGTTGAGGCACTTCCATGGTATGACCTGCGGTATAAAGTCCCCCAAATAGGGTATTGTCCCGCAACTGCGGGATAATGCCTAAGATACCGGAGTTGAACCCAGCAATTCTCATTATGCGAGAAATTCCTACTGGAGTGTCTATTTTTAGGCAGTTAAAACACCTACAGCAAGTGTATCATAGGTATGTAGTCTAAATACACAGTTAGCTCGCTGATACTCGTCAAGGAGTTGGTTAATGAATGTTTTGGTCACGGGAGGTGCTGGCTTTATTGGTTCGCATGTAGCTGATTCTATGATAGAAGCAGGACATCGAGTATCTATAGTAGATAATTTGTGGAAACACGGCGGAGGACAAATAAAGAATATTAACCCTCGAGCTAAGTTCTATGAAATAGACATTTGTAGTCCAGCCCTAGCCACAGTCTTTGAGAAAGAACAACCAGAAGTTATTTGCCATCATGCTGCACAACATAGTGTTCGCATTTCAATTAATGATCCAGAATATGACGCTCAGGTCAATATTTTGGGGTTGCTCAATCTCTTACAATGTGCCACACATTTCAAGTCTCGTAAGATTATTTTTGCTTCATCAGGAGCAACATATGGCACGGTGACAACAGTTCCTATCAATGAACACACCATACAAAATCCGATATCGCCTTATGGTATTACCAAGACCGCAAGCGAACATTACCTTCGCTTCTGGCAAAAGGTATATGGCCTTAGTTTTACCTCGTTACGTTATGGTAATGTCTACGGCCCACGCCAAAACCCAACTGGTGAAGCTGGTGTAGTTGCCATCTTTATTAGAGCTATGCTAAAGGGCGAAAAGGTATACATCGATTGGGATGGTGAACAGGAAAGGGATTATGTCTATGTGCAAGACGTAGCACGCGCTAATGTTTTAGCTATGCTCAAGGGAGATGGGGAAGCATATTGCATAGCTACGAGCCAAAGTACCTCCGTTAATACTTTGTACCATAAGTTAGTGAAAACAGTTGGGCATGAGGTAGAAGTTGTCCGATCTCCTAAGCGTCCAGGCGATATTCGTATGAGTTACTTTGATTGTCGTAAAGCCAAGGAAAGTTTAGGATGGACAGCAGAAACAGACTTAGATGGGGTGCATCTCAATTAGGAGATGAGTAAATATACTCATTACAATTCCTCCTCAAAAGCCTACATAATTTAGACACTGTTGACCACCTTTGACCCATGACTCCCCAAACGCAGGCTGAACTCCAGCA